>DAHXMP010000352.1 GCA_027371665.1 Bacteroidota bacterium
TTTTTTTCATAAATTCATTTTATTATGTTAAAAAATAAATATTATTTTCTGATACTTGGATTATTTATCTTCTTGGGATGCAGCAACTCAAACGGTCCGAGAGATAACACATATAATGTTGTTTTTAAAGTCCTTCCGGATTCTGCAACCATCCATACGGGAGCACAAATTAAACTTGTTGCCGTAATCTATGATACATTGGTACCAGGCGTAAAAAGCATGCCCATGCCGAATAAAACAGTTTACTGGCAGATTATTTCGGGCGGCGGTACATTGTCATCGGATAAAGGCGATACAGTAATCTATACTGCAACTTCTTCAATTCCCGAACAAAGCATCAACGGTATGCTCAAAGCATTTCCCGAGTTAGATGTCAGGCAAACCAGGAATGTTTATCTTAATATAGTAGGTGATTCCGCAGTGCTTGATACATCTGTTTGTTTCAGCAGGGATATTCTGCCGATATTCAATTCCAATTGTGCTGTACCCGGATGTCATAGCGGTACAAGTCCAAAAGAAGGAGTAAGGCTCGATTCATATACTAATATTATGAGGAAAGGTATTGTACCAGGCAATCCTGAAGCTAGTAAAATTTATACCATGATTACCAGGACAGGCGCTGGAAAAGGTGGTGATGAAGAAAATGATGATAGAATGCCACCTCCACCGAGAAATCCGCTTACTGCCGGTCAAATTGCTCTAATATACCGCTGGATTTCTGAAGGTGCAACAAATAAAGATTGTGCCGATATACCAATCGGTGGCTGTGACACGACAAATGTTACTTACAGCAAATCTATAGTTTCAATTATAAATCTGAATTGTGCAGGATGTCACGGCAACGTTCAGCCCCAGGGAAACATAAATCTAACTGGATATGACAATGTAAAAAAAGTCGTTAATGCAGGAAGGTTGCTCGGAGCTATTATGCACAAGTCCGGATTTGTCCCTATGCCTGACAATAACATGACGTTATCAGATTGCTATTTACGGCAGTTTCAAATATGGATAGCAGCAGGAGCTCCAAATAATTAAATTTTTATCTATTAAATTAATTCCCAACAAGTGTGAAATAATCGGAGCTGGTGTCCTGGTGGATTTGGAGGACACCGGCACGTACAAGGCGAACCATTAACCTTTCTGCCCTGCGGCGGGAAATATTTGTCAGATTGGCAAATTCAAGTACAGTTGCCCGCTTGTGGCTCTCGAGATATGCGAAAAGCCTTTGCTCTTTTTCCCCTATGATTAATTTAACTGGCGGAGAATCGGTATTCAATCCGGCAAGCACTCTGCTCATTTCTTTGCTTGCAATTACAGACTGCTCTCCTACTCTTATATATGCTGTTTTATGTGTCTTTTTATTATCCGGCTCTATGAGTACTTTATGAGGTTTTGTCGGGCTTTCGTGTATGTATACAACGACGACATCTTTGCCTTCCAATTCGATAATGTCAATATCCGGTTCGATTGGCGGTACGATATAAATATTGCATGCGGTTTCTATGAAATCAATCTCCCCTTTTTCGCTTTCCACGCCAACGACAGAACCGTCATCGTCTATACCGAAAATGATGTACCCGCCGATTGTGTTGGCAAAAGCAGAAATTTCCTTAGCAATTTTTTCGGGTGTAGTGAATTTTCTTTTGAACTCGATTGTGGAAGATTCACCTTCGAGTATAAGTTCTTTTAATCTATCGGGAAACATCTCATTAATTACGAATTATGAATTACAATTACGAGTTATATACCATTTAAATATAATTAATTATAAAAATCAGCTAATAAATAATTTAAATACAAAATATTATTCTTTTAATTTTAATAAATTACCGTCCTTGCCTATCATGGGATAATTGGGAATAACCAAGCCTTTTTGAATCTTTTTCAACTTACTTTTTGCAAGTGAACGCTTAATCGGTGACATTCTTTCGGTGAAAATTATACCTCTAAGATGGTCAACTTCATGCTGCATTACACGCGATAATAAATCGTCGGCTTCCCTTACATGCTCGTTCATATCGAGGTCATAGTATTTGATTTGAATCAGTTTGGGCCTTTCGATATCCTCGTAAAATTTCGGTACGCTGAGGCATCCTTCCTGATACTCGACTTCCTCTTCGGAAAACTCCTCAATCACGGGATTAATCATAGTAACCGGCGGCTCGTCATGTTTCTTATCCTTGCTTGCATTTATATCAATCACGATTAGAGATTTCGAAATACCGACCTGGTTAGCTGCAAGCCCGATTCCGTCTGCTTTGTACATACTCTCGAACATGTCGTCAACCAGCTTTTTGATTTCATCATTAATTTCTTTAACTTCAGTCGTAGGTTTCTTAAGTAAAGGATGGAAACAACTATATATAGGTAAAACTGCCATTTGAATCAATTCTTTCTTCTTAATTTATATGTAATTACAACGATTTCGAGCATAATATATTTGAATTAAATACCAAAACCATAGAATAGTCCTCGATTTTGGGATATAATAATTTATTTCATCAATTCGGGAATCGTTTTTTCATAAGTATCAATCAATGTTTTCTCTGAGGTTTTGATTTCGCTGTTTATCACTAATTCTTTTTCGATTACTTCCCCGATTCTCCAATATTTGACAGAACCAGCATCACAAGCGACTTCAAATTGTCCGGCGTTGTTGGGAGATACAGATACGACAATTCTCGATTGAGATTCACCGAAGAAAGCTCCGGGAGTTATCTGCCACGGAATTTCAATTTTTGCTCCCAATTTATTTTCGGAGAGAATCGCTTTTTCAGCAAGGCAGATTGCAAGCCCGCCCTCACTGCAATCATGAGCAGATTTTATAATACCTTTGCGAATCGCTCCAAGAACTGTTTTTTGTAATTTTATTTCCTCGTCCATATCAATTTTTGGTGCTTCACCTGCTACCAAGCCGAAAAAGAGTTTCAAATATTCCGAGCCTCCAAGTTCCTGCCTGTCATTACCAATTAAATAAATAAAATCGCCTTTGTCTTTGAATCCCGCCCCTGTCGTTTTATTCAGGTCATCAATTAATCCAAGCATACCGATTGTAGTAGTCGGAAAAATTGCCCTGTTTTTCGATTCGTTATGAAAGCTGACGTTACCGCCTGTAACGGGAGCATTCAAAGTCCGGCAGGCATCTCCCATTCCTCTGACCGCTTCCTTAAATGTCCAATATACTTCCTCATCGTAAGGATTACCGAAGTTCAGGCAATTGGTAATTGCCAGCGGCTCGGCACCGACACAAACGACATTTCTCGCGGCTTCGGCAACGGAAGCCATCGCTCCTTTATATGGGTCAAGATATAAATACTTACTGTTGCAGTCGGTGCAAGTTGCAATTCCTTTACCGGGCAATTCCTTTATTCTCATTACGGCGGCATCGCCTTTTATGCTGACAGTGTTTGTCCTAACCTGCGAATCGTATTGCTCAAAAACCCATCGCTTCGATGCAATAGTTGGGGAGCCAAGCAGTTTAAGAAATGCAGTATTCAAATCAATACTTAATTTAAGATTTTTTATGTCATAATTATTGACTTGGTCAAGATATGCAGGCTTTTTCGCAGGCGGGTCATACTGCGGTGCTCCCCCACCCAGAACGAGTGAATCTGAGGGCATTTCAGCAACCTGCTTTCCATCCCGATAAATCTTGAGAAGCCCATCGCCTGTTACTTCTCCAATTTGCGTCATGGGAACGTCCCACTTATCGCATATTTTCTTAGAGACGGAGACCTTATCCTCAGCAATAATAAACAACATCCTTTCCTGCGATTCGGAAAGCATGATTTCATATGGTGTCATGCCTTTTTCTCTTAGGGGAACTTTGTCGAGGTCTATATTCATTCCTACTCCGCCTTTGGCACTCATTTCAGAAGTGGAGCATGATATACCCGCTGCACCCATGTCCTGAACACCGACAACTACACCTGCATCAATCAACTCGAGAGTCGTTTCAAGCAGAAGTTTTTCAGCAAAAGGGTCACCGACTTGTACGGTAGGACGCATCTCATCGCTCTGGTCGTCAAATTCACGGGAGGCAAGAAGAGAAGCACCATGAATGCCGTCCCTGCCTGTACTGCTGCCGACGATAAAAACGGGATTTCCAATACCTCTAGCGGCGGCAGAAGCGGTTTTATCGGTTTTCACGATTCCCACAGCCATTGCATTGACCAAAGGATTATCGAAATAGCAGTCCTCGAAATAAATCTCACCGGCAACAGTGGGAACGCCGAACGAATTTCCGTAATGCCCTATTCCGCCGACAACACCGCGAAGGAGATACTTCGTACGGTCGGAATTCAGCTCGCCGAACCGGAGAGAATTTAAAGATGCTATAGGCCTGGCACCCATGGAGAAAATATCCCTGAGAATTCCTCCAACGCCAGTTGCGGCACCTTCAAAAGGTTCGATTGCCGAGGGATGATTGTGGCTTTCGATTTTGAAGCAAATCGCATATCCGCCGCCAATATCTATTAAGCCTGCATTTTCCTCGCCTGC
>DAHXMP010000374.1 GCA_027371665.1 Bacteroidota bacterium
CTCAACCCTAATCCTATACTTAGGGATTTCCCTGACGCAGCTATTATTTATTCCACCAACTCCTGCGACCTCAAATCATAAACGAACTGGCTCAGCTCGGCACTGAACATTATGATTAAAACAAAATAGTAAATCCACAGAGCCATCGAGGCAAGTATGGCATACGTGCCGTAAAATTTCCCGTAAGCTGTTACCCCGCTTATGTACCATGCAAAGAGATAACGGGAAAGCTCTACAATTACCACACATATAATGATACTGGGGAACCTTACCGAACGTTTTGTTTTCTTGTTCGGCACGAACCTGAACAAAAGATAAAAAAGCAGGAATGAATTAATTACGGATACGATAGTCATATAAACACGCGAAAAGATGTTCTTCAGTTCCGGGGGCATTGTGTTCTTTAGCAGTTCACCGATTATTGAGGTAATAGGGAAAATGAAGGATGCAAAAAGCACGAGGAATGCCAGGGCAATAATCAGGAAAATATCTTTGATTTTATAAACGAAAAATATATGAGGCGACGGTATTCGGAAAATGGTATTCAATCCCGTCCTGAAAGAACTCAATAATGTCGAAGAAAGCCAAAGAAGAGAGATAACTCCAATCCATCCGGCAATTGAGCTGTTCGTAAGGATGGAATAGACCTCCTCGAGTGTGGTTTTCAAAAATATTGTTGTTTTATTGTTAGGCGGCAGAATGCTCTGTAATGTCTGGGTAAGAAATGAAGTAACAGAACCAATACCGAAAATTATGTTGACCAGGTAAACTGCAATTAAAAGAAGGGGTATTAAATAAAGGAGTATGTTAAAAGCTATTCCTGCCGAAACCAGAAAAAGATGGTGTCGTTCGACTCTTTCAAAATATGACTCAAATCCGGCAATCAGACGACGGATTTTTCTGCTTTTGAATCCGATAAGATTCAAAAATTTAAGAATATCCTTATCTTTGATTTCAAGTTCAAGCATAACTTCTTAATTTGAAAATTGTGGCTGTAAGAAATATTTAAAGAACGAATTAACAAATAAACATAAAAAAAATAACAATACTTTTATTCAAACATTATAGAATAAACTTGCTGAGGTCACTGCTTTTTACAATGTCTTTCAGCTTGTCATTAACAATTTTTGCATCTATCTTAAAAGTTTCATTTTCAATATTGTCAGGAGCATTAAACAGGATATCGTCAAGCAAAGTCGTTAAGATTGTGTGCAGTCTTCTTGCACCAATATTTGTTACTTCATCGTTGACCTGAGCGGCAATACTGGCAATTTCCTCAATTGCACTTTTGACAAATTCCAGCTTAATACCTTCAGAATCAATCAATGCCTGGTATTGCTTAATAAGTGCATTTTCCGGGATTGTAAGTATTTTAACGAAATCGTCTTTTGTTAGACTTTTGAGTTCAACTCTAATCGGAAATCGTCCCTGTAATTCAGGTATTAAATCTGCCGGTTTGGATACATGGAAAGCACCTGAAGCAATAAATAAAATGTGCTCCGACCGAACCTGTCCATATTTTGTATTTACGGCTGTGCCTTCAACTATCGGGAGTAAATCTCTCTGAACGCCTTCTCTCGAAACTTCAGGACCTGAACCGCTCGCACCTCCCCTGGAAGCAACTTTGTCAATTTCATCAATAAAAATGATTCCTGAATTTTCAGCTCTTGCTATAGCTTCTTTGACGACGGCATCCATATCAATCAGCTTTTCCGCTTCTTCCTTTTCGAGAAATTTGAGAGCATCACTTATTTGCATCACTCGTTTCTTGTTCTTTTTCGGGAGAATATTTCCGAATATATCCTGCAGGTTCATGCCCATTTCATCAACGCCAATAGGCCCGAGTACCTGGAGAGATGGTATCTGGTCAACCATTACTTCGAGTTCAATCGTACGGCCATTCAGCTTGCCTGCTCTCAGCATCTCCCTGAATTTTTCACGTGTATTTGTATTATCGTCAATTTCGGAATCGGATGCTGTATCAAATGAAGGTCCTCTCTTGACAGGGGGTATTAATATGTCAAGAACCCTGTTTTCGGCAGCAGTTCTTGCTTCTTTTAATTTTTCTGTTGTCTTTTCTTCGCGCACCATTGAGACAGACCTGTCAGCAAGGTCTCTTATCATTGATTCGACGTCTCTGCCCACATAGCCGACTTCGGTAAATTTTGTAGCTTCGACTTTAACGAAAGGTGCGCCGGCGAGTTTCGCAAGCCTCCTGGCAATTTCTGTTTTACCGACACCCGTGGGGCCAATTAGGATAATGTTATTCGGAAGAATTTCTTCTCTTATATCGGAAGTAACCTGCTGTCGTCTCCATCTGTTACGCAAAGCAATAGCTACAGCCTTTTTTGCGGCATCCTGTCCAATGATGTATTTATCCAGTTCGGTAACAATCTGTTTTGGAGTGAGTTGATTTTTGAAAAACTCGTTTTCGGCAAATTTTTTTATAACTTTCTTTTTTTCTTCAGTTAAAACGATATTGTCTGATTTTCCCATTATCTTATAAATTTAAAGTTCTTCGATAATAATTGTTGAATTTGTATAAATGCAGATTTCTCCTGCGATTTTTAAAGATTCAGCTACAATTTCTTTAGCTGAAAGCTTTGTATGCTTGAGCAGAGAGCGGGCTGATGACTGTGCATATGGCCCTCCAGAGCCGATTGCAATTATTTTGTCGTCAGGTTCGATAACATCCCCTGTGCCGCTTAAAAGTAGAGCATTAGAGCTGTCCATAACGGCAAGCATCGCTTCGAGACGCCTGAGATACCTGTCTGTACGCCAGTCTTTAGCGAGTTCAATAGATGCCCTGTAAAGATTTCCGCTGTGAGATTCGAGTTTTTCCTCGAATCTTTCGATTAATGTAAAAGCATCTGCCGTAGCACCTGCAAATCCGGCAATGATTTTGTCGTTGAATAGTTTTCTGACTTTTCGGGCATTGTGTTTCATCACCGTATTATTGAATGTTACCTGTCCGTCAGCACCCATTGCTGCCTTACCGTTACGGATAACTCCTAATACAGTAGTTGAATGAATTTCCGGGTGTAAGATATTATTACTGTTTTTCATGATAAATTCCTATGATATTATTATTCTCTTCTGAAAGGGTGGAACCAGGATTCGCCAATACTCAAGTCAACAGTAAGCCTTCCAAACCATTCTTTGACAAGATTTTCAGTATTTAAGCCTCTGGAACCAAGTGTAAATGCAAGGTTTATAATAGCTGTTCCAACTACATGCATGTCCATTCCGACTGAACCGAAATACTCGTTAATATTATTTCCTTCGACGCTTGTATATAATTCCCTGAAGCCGAATCCGATATTATAATTTGACCTGTCAAAGAAACGGGCATTAATTGATTTATTTCCAAGTCTGGACATGCCCAATGTCAATTGCATTGATTTTTTATACTGAGCCTTTGTGTTTTGATTATAATTAAAACCTGTAAAATCCTGCAAGGATAAATCAGATGCAAAAAGGAATTTGCCCAAAGTGTAAGATGCTCCGAACCCGTAAGAGTCAGGTAATTTCACTTTTGAATCAGGGCATGTTATCAGTGTATCCTGGCTCAAAGCAGAGTAGGTATAATACAAACTGCTGCTAACTATGAGGTTGGGATGGCTTTCAATATATGCTCCCAAACCGAGGTTTTCGATACCGGAATAAAAAATTCCTGCTCTAAAGCCATAACCGATAAATTCATCATTCCTGTAATTTGTCGAGGATTGAAATGAATTGCCCGGGAAAGAAGTCGTAATCTGATTTTGAATAACGCCAAACGTTGCAAATATCGAAGCACCGAAAGATAAATCGTTAATGATGTTTACAGCAAACCCGACATAGGCATTTGTCAGTCCTCCGCTGCCCTGAAAGTTTGTCTGAGACAATACTTTGAGTGTGTCCAATTTAACCAGAGAAGAAGTATTTGTTAAATAATTGACTGAGCTATAAGGATAAATCCCGAAACTCATATCCAGGCCGTTTGATGTATCCAGAGCAAAGATTCCGAATAAGCCGTCAACCTTCCCGTTGTTCTGAAAAAGTGAATTGTTTTGGTTATAAATGACATTTTGATTAAAGCGATATCCTGCCTGAAGCCTGGTTGTAACATTCTTAGCCCATAAGGCGGGGTTACTTAAATTTATTGCATAGTCTGAAGGTACGGCAATGGATGTTCCGCCGAGAGATTCGTAAAATGCAGTGCCATTTGAATATATATCACCGATACCAAAAATTGAGTAATTGGAGCCACCCTGAGCAAAAATCATAGATGAACTGATTATTGCAAATGATAAATATATGGTAAAAATTCTTGTCTTCACTTTGATTCCGATATTATGGTTGACACCTTATTTTTGGTCTTGTAGAGTAAATAATTCTTAAAACAGGCCGTTTCGTTGTATCAGCGGCATCAATATTAAAAAACTTCATTCTGTCGAGTTGTCTGTATTCAGTCTGGAAAGTTCCCGGCATGAATGTTAGCTTACCTTTTTTCCCATGTCTTATAAAGTATTGGATAGCAGAAGTTATGCTTGGGAACTGATAAATATTTGAAGTGGGATTTAATCTAAAACCATAATATTCAATGTAATTGGTTTGATTTGTTGAATCATAGAACAATTTTGCGTCTAAAGTAGAATCGAATCCAAAATTTCCGGCATAAGAACCGGTAGTATCGAATGTAAATTCAATTTCAGCCGCATGAATTGCCGCTTCGTCAGGTATCATGGATAAATCAAAAGTAAGATTAAATCTGTCGGAAACACCCCCCTGTACTGTCAATGAGTTTGTTTCGGGAGGGTCTGCATTTGTGCAGGAAGCATCAATAGCAGAGTTCATAATTGATGTATATTGATTATTATTCAGTTTGTAAGTAACACTAATATAGGGATGCGTCCTGTTCTCAGAAACAGTTTGTGCAGAAAGAGTTCTGATAACATTTGAATTTTCATCAGGGATTAGTGCAATTCCGTATATAGTTTTGGCTGAATCTGTATCTTTTTGTAATCGAAACCATTCTATCATAAGATTCTTGTCTAAAGGTATAGATAGTGTTGCCATTGCAGTATCATTCTGAATAATTGTTCCGTTAAATGTTCCGATGACTTTAGAATAATCAAAATAGTCAGATATCGAGCCTGATGTAAACAAAGAATCCCAGTTCGTTTCATTAGTCCACAGCTTTATAATTTTATATACCTTAAAAGACAAAGAAGTCGTATTATTTGAATCGCCTAATGCATAAGATAAAAGAGGGATATATAGGGTTGCAGAATCTATATCATCTACAGTCAAATTACCAAGAGTATCCGGAATTTCGGAAAATCTAATCATTGCAAGTCCTTTGACATCATCGTATTTACCGAGAAACATCGTCCCGGAATTGAATATCTGGATTCTGTAAATAAAAGAATTTGAAGATGTAATTATAGTTGTGTCACGAGATGTCAATGGTTTAACAGCTATTGTGTCAAGCAATAAAGACGAACTGATGCTTGTTGGAAGGTCATTGCAGGCACTAATAATAACAGCAATAATAGTTATTGCAGTGAATATTGCAGCAAGATGTTTTTTTTTACTAATATATTTAATTGCCATAATTCAGGGGCATTATCTTCTTAAATCAATCTTTTAAAATATTTCTGTAAATTTCATCGTACTTTTTGACGGATTTAGTCCATGAATAGTCTCCGCTCATTCCATTTTGAACTAATATTTCCCAAATATCTTTTTTTGAAAACAATGAAATTGCTTTTTTTACAACATTTATCATTTCTGTATTTTTATAATTCGCAAAAGTAAAGCCGTTACCTTTTTTTGTTTCCTGTTTGAATTCTTTTACAATTTCATTTAAACCGCCGGTAGCCCTAACAATAGGGACAGAACCATAGGCAAGAGAATACATGGCATTCAAACCACAAGGTTCTGACTCGGATGGCATAAGATACATATCCGAACCGGCCTCTATCAAATGAGCAAGAATTTCATCATGAGCAAATTTAATTTTCAGTTTTTTCGGATATTTATTTGCGAAATCCTTTAATTTATTTTTCATTTCCAAAGTACCGTCACCGAGAATGACCATCTGAATATCTTCCTGTAAAAGCTTATCGAGGGCAGATAAAAGCAAAGGTATTCCTTTCTGTTCGTCAAGCCTGGATATCATACCGATAACCGGTATTTGTTCTGAATAATTCAATCCGAATTTATTTAACAGTGACTTTTTATTTGACTGTTTGTAATCATGAAAACTTGAACCAAGTTTTTTTGTAATAAAAGAATCATTTTTAGGATTCCAGCCCCATGTATCAATGCCGTTGAGTATTCCACGGAACTTTTTGGAATATTTTGAAAGAATTGCATTGAGTTCGTTTGAATGATGCTTGTCTTTTAGAATTTCCTGGGCATATGATGCGCTGACAGTTGTTATGAAATCAGAATAAATGATAGCTCCTTTGACAAGGTTTATCATTTTTTTATGAATTAAATCAGATTTGACTTTTGAATTCAATCCGGTTATTTCAAATTGCTTATCAGGAAATTCACCCTGCTGGTTAAAATTGTGAATAGTAAAGACAAACTTTGTCTTTTTAAATTCCTTGGAAAATGCTGTCCTTGCAAGTGTAGGAATTAAAGCAGTTTGCCAATCATTGCAATGTATAATATCCGGGAACCAACCTAAAATCATACAAGTTTCAATAACTGACCTTGAAAAAAATATAAACCTTTCATGATTATCGGGATAAGGTTTACCTGTTTTTGCATCAGTATATATTCCTTTTTTCGAATCAAAATGCTTCTGGCTTGTAGTTATGTATGCCTGAACCTTAGCTCTTGGATTATTAATCGAAGAAGATTTAATTGTAGCGGGGTCAGAATGTTTACCTAAGGGGATTGGTATATCTCTGAGCCTGTTAATTTCATGTATTCTGTTTCGCCGTTCCGAAACGGAACCGTATTTTGGGACCATGATTCTGGCATCATGCCCTATATCCCTGAGAGCAAGCGGGAATGAAAAAGAAACATCTGCAACACCACCTACTTTTACATAAGGCAGTGCCTCGCTTGAAACGAAAAGAATACTTAACGGTTTAGCCATGATTCTTAATAAGTTTTATTAAATAATAAAATTCACAATTTACAAATTTAATCATTTTTTACTTAATTGGAATTATGTGGCAATATTTCCTTAAATTTAGAGCTATAAAAAAAGATATGTTCGGTATTTTGGATTTGATTAGTTTCAATATATATTTCATTTTATTTTATATAACTAATGAAAATTATGCCGAAGGCGAGCCAAATTCAGAAACGAGCATCTGAAATATGCCAATGAATAGCCGGAACGGGGAGAACTTATATTGGCATGTGCCACGGAAGAACCGGTTGATTCAACTTTTCTATTTTTTAAAAGTGAAACACGTTCTGTTGCCGGAGAATTTGCAAAAAATTACCTTTATATAAAGAACGGATTAATTAAGGAGTGGAAAGTCAGAAAATGGAACTTTACCGTTGGGGGAAAACAATTAAGATGTTTGAATATAATATTACTTAAATGCTTACCCTCTCTGCGTCAGCACCACTCCACCGATAATCAGCACCCCCCCAATTACAAAAGGCATCGTAAGATGTGTCCCAAGGAAAATCATCGCCAATATGATTGTGAAAACCGGCTGGAGATTACTGAATACCGCGAGCTTGCTTGCTTCCATTTTTTTAAGTGCGTAAAGCCAAATAAGGTAACTCGCTCCTGAAGTCAGTATGCCTATATATAGTATTTGAAGCCAGTTTATTGTTGTAATTACCGTTAAATCAATTTTATCTTTTGTAAACAAAAACACAGGGATATAAAACACAAGTCCTAAAATCATTGATAGTGCCGTTGCATAAATCGCCCCGTATTTTCTCGTGAAATCTCTTCCTAATACAGTATATAATGCCCATGTAAAGCTCGCAAGCATTAGCAAAACATTACCTATAAAATAATCCGACGAAAAGTTGATGCCATGCTCGAGCATGATAATAATATCTCCGCCGATTGCTACAATAACGCCGAGAATTTTTTTCCAGTTGTGGCTTTCTTTCAGAAATAATATTGCAATAACCAGAACAAATGCCGGTGTCAGTGCATAAGCCAAGCCTGCATTCGGGGCGGTCGAGAGATGAACGCCGATGAAAAAGAAAAACTGGTTAAGCGGTATATTTAAGATACCCAGCAAAATTGCCATGGGAATATCTTTTTTCTCGATTCTTAAATATTTTTTTGGACGTAATAATATCCAAATTAAATATAACAGCGAGGCTATTACTGACCTGAGCAGGAGAATTGAGGATGGTGCAAGCGTTTCGGTGATGCTTTTAACGACGATATGTGTGCCTGAGGCAATTAGCTGTTGAACAAAAATAAGGAAATACATTTCAATATTCAATCAGTGATAAAACCCGGGATTCCTGTGCCTCGAAACATAATTCATGTGCGGCTTTTTCACATAATGACTTGAATTTTTCGGTTTTTCCTAATAAGCAGAGTTCCTTAAGTTTCTCTGCTATCAGTCCAGGAGACGATTCCGGTGGAATTGCCTCACCGATGGAATATTTCTCTGTTATTTGTTTCATCGCAGGCAGGTCGCTTACCAAAGATGGAATCCCTGCCATACAGTATTCAAACAGCTTATTGGGAAAGGCATGTTGGTATGATATTGATATGGGTTCTATGAAAGAAACTCCAACATCGGCAGAACAGGTCCATTCATGAAGCTCGTCGTAAGGTACTGTTCCGCATAGGATGACTCTGTCGCTGGCCTTATTCTTTTCGGCAACCTTAATAATTTCCTGTTTGAAAGTTCCTATCCCCAAAATGCAGAAAACCGCATTCTCAAAATATCGAAGCGATTCAATTATTGGGACTAATCCTCTTCCCGGCAAAAGTTCCCCCTGGTAAATGATGATTTTTTTATTATCCGGGATATTAAATTTTTCTCTCAGTTTGTTCGCTTGGATTCTTGCTTTGTAGGGAGGCAGATTCATTACAATCGAAAAAGGCTTATCGGTTTTGAAATATTCTCTCAGATATTTCTCATCCATTTCTCCCGTTACAACAAAGCGGTCAACATGTTTGATTTTTCTGTTTTCAAATGATGCAATTATTTTTTGTTTAACCGGATGCTTATGCAAAGGTCCCAAAGCAGAATAAATCTCCCGCGAATCGTAAACGAGCCTGCCTTTATATTTTTTCTTAAGTTTAAATGCCTGATTAAGGCTGTACAAATCCATCGCTATGTATGTTTTTGCTTTTGTATTTTCAAAATACTTCTTCGAGTCATCCCAGAAATTCAGAATTTTTCTCCAGGCACGCATTGATTCATGTTCTTTTACAGGAAAAAACTGAATGTTTTCATTTTTAAATATTTTAACATCATCAACTGTGCCGACTGCAATTATACCGATTGAATAATTCTTTTTAACGAGTGTACGTGCGATGTTCAGCGTCCTGGCATCCCTTTTCAGCTCGTTCATCGTAATTAAACAGGCATCGAAATTTGTTTCAACGACTTTCATTTTGATTTCTTACTCAGGAAGTTTGAAATGATAAGTAGTACGTAAAATTCCGCGGGCATTGAAACGCTCTTTAAAGTAAATCAGGCTTTCGGAGGGTGTCATCGGGTCTTCGGCTTCCGTATCCTGTGAAACGCCGATGTCGAACCACTCATATCCGTTTTCCTGAGCCCACCTGATAGATTCGTTCATCGCGAGAAAAACCGGCTTAAGATGGCGGTATTCATAAAGCATCATAATGTAAAAGCACAATGCGACTTTCTCGTTTGTGAGAAATAATAACGAGCCTGCAACCGGGGTATCTTCATTGTAAACCATGAACAGCTTTAGGTTTTCAGGCATCAATTCATAGAGCTTTTCCAAATCCCTGAGCGAATGAGTCGGTTTGGCTTTGTGTTTTGCTTTGTTTTTTTCAAGTATCGGGTAGAACGCGGTAAAATCCGTGTTCTCTTCTATTCTTAGTTTACCGTCTTTTATGATTTTTCTGATAATTCTTCGGGCTTTTATATCTATGTCGTCGAAATAGCTTCTGTCCTTAGGCAGAACGACGGCATGTGATATATAATGCAGTTCAAAATCCGATTTCCTGTAAAGCATTGCATATTCGATATGCTGGTTATAGACACGGCTGTAAATCAGTGGTGGCGGTATCAGGTAAAGCTCCCTGAAATTTCTTTGTCTTGCATAATCGAGCAGGCTGTCCACAACCTGCAAAGCCAGGCTGAAAGGAATATCTTTTGTAACAATCGAGCCATAGCTTGCACCCGTAGGTGACCAGAGAGTTTTGCCGTTATCGTGTATTCCACCCGGCAATACCCCAACAAGCTCGTCTCCGCAGCGAAACATCAGGTGCCGGAATTTGAATTTTCCCTTTTCGTGGTAATCGAGAAAAACCTGTTTGTGGAACATCGTTCCGTTGTTCGATTTCGAGATGAAATCTTCCCATTCATCCCTGTGCTTATCCCCGTATTCCTGAACCTTAATTTCCGCCATTAACAAATCAAAAAATTGATAAATAAAGAATAACAAAGTTAATCATTAGAAGTAAGAAACAGAAAAATGTTTGATTCAAAATGATATTCTGGGTAATAAAATACTTTCCACGCAAATTTGTCATATCACATTAAGGCACAATTCAGTTGAAAAAATTGTTTTGAAATAGATAAATAAAAATAAATTTTCAAGGGTCTGGGAGGAGTTTTATAGCAAACAATAACACTCGATTAATGAAGTAATCATGACAGTAACTCTGTCCTGGTGCGTTTTTTCAACAATGAGTGGAGTGCCTTATGAAAAAGCAAGCTTTTTGGATGTATTATCGAATCATTTTTATTTTAAATGCAGTTCTTTGTTTTTCTGAATATGTAGGTAATGCACAAAGTGTGGAAGCACCGTTTCTTCTTTATAGTCCCTCGCCTGCCATAACAGGCATGGGAGGAGCGGGAACAGCATTGCCCTCGGATGACCCTTATAATTTCTTCTACAATCCTGCCCAATTGGGATTGAGTGGCGAAAATCATGTTTCAATCGGGATTTATCCTTCCCCAGTGCATATTTCACCTGCTTTTTCGGATATTTTGTTCAGTAATTATACTCTGCATGGTGCTTATGACATGTCAAAATTGCTTGGAGTTTTTCCATTAAGGCTCGGAGCCGGTTTTCTTTACCAGAAGATTGATTTTGGTAAGTTTACAAGAACTACTGAAAATGGAAATGTTTTAGGTGTTGTACATCCTTATGAAAATGCAGCAACATTCTCTCTTGGATTCGGTTTTGATTTTTTTCTAAAAATTTCCGGAGGCATATCTTACAAATTGATATGGTCCAGAATGTCAATTTTGACAGATACAGCAAATCCGGACACTAAAGGTAATGCCGATGCTTTCGACCTTGGTATCTTAGCCGATTTGCCGGTATTATCTTCAATGCCGATTTCTGACAATCTCAGCCTGGATTTATCTGCTTCAGCAGGATATACCTTTGCAAACTGGGGAAGCGACATGGTTTATACTGTTAATAATTCAGATTTCGGGTCACCTATTGCAAGAACAGCAAGGCTCGGTTATGGTTTAAGTGGCGGAATTGACTATAAAATTAAGGATATGAAAATTAAATTGATAAAAATTGACTGGACTTCAGAAGCGAATGATTTATTGGTGAAAAATGTTGCAAACGCAAATCAAAAGGATACAACTTATACTCAAGGTTACAAGCCTCCTCTTGGCGATATTAATTTTTGGGATAATGTCATTATGCTAAAAAATACTTCAACGAGTGCAGTCAACAGGCATGGAGTTAAATTCTCAATTTTTGAAACTGCCGATATAGCTTTGGGAGAGTATGGAATTCCGGGTTCTTATAATAAAATGACTGGTTCCACTCTCGGTATAATTATTAGTACAAAAGGCATAATGAAAATCTTAAGCCTTGATATAAATAATAATATTATCAAATTTATTGCAAATCATTTTATTCTGCAATACTCTTATAGCAGGATAAAATTCGATGAATATGACTATGGTTATGGTAATATATACCAATACCGCGACCAAAGCTATAATGCTATTTACCTGATCTTTTCGGGTTTTTAGGATTTCAGTTTCGGTTCATTTATCGGATTTTATTACTATTGTCCGCCGTTTGCAGGAGGCGGCACAAACACCCTGGCCTTCAGTTCGCTGTCGAGCAGGAACAAACTGCTCTTCGAATCTCCGGCAAGTTTAAGTCTTTCGACTATTTCAGTAACGTTAGCTTCTTCTTCAACCTGTTCGGTTACAAACCATTGAAGTAAAACATTTGTAGCATAATCATTTTCTTTAATGGCAAGTGCTGCAAGCTTATTGATTGAATCCGTAACGCTTTCCTCGTGCTTGAGAGTAAACTGAAAAGCTTCGAGTGGAGATTTCCAATGGAAAGGAGGAGCTTTTATTTCACCGACTTTTGCTTCGCCTCCGCGATCGAGCACATAATCGAAAAATTTCATTGCATGAAACATTTCTTCCTGTACCTGGACCCGCATCCAATTCGCAAACCCGTTTAAATTTAACGAACGGAAATAGGACGCCATCGAAAGATATAGATTCGATGAATACATTTCGTTTATAATCTGCCTGTTTATTGCCTCCTGAACCGTTTTCTTAATCATAACAAACTCCTCATTAAAATTACATTGATTATCAATTTATCCAATAATGCAATTTAAATGAAAAACATCGTTATTAAAAAAAGTTTTAGTTATCTTTAATCAATTTGTATTTGACAATAAAGATAATTTTGCCTGACAAATGTTAATGATTATCTTTGAATTTATAGAATTATTTTTTAAAGAAGATTTATTAATAATAAAAAAGAACACTTATGCAGACTAAAGGTATTATTCTCGCTGGTGGAAGCGGAACAAGGCTTTATCCGATGACGGCGGTTTTCAGCAAACAACTTCAGCCCATTTATGACAAACCTATGATTTATTACCCTATGGCTATTCTTATGCTTGCCGGCATACAGGATATACTCGTTATCTCTACACCCGAAGACACTCCGAATTATGAAAAGCTTTTAGGTGAAGGCACAAAATGGGGTATTAATCTTTCTTATAAAGTTCAAACAAATCCCGGCGGCATAGCCGAAGCCTTCATTTACGGGGATGAGTTCATCGGCAACAAACAGGTATGCCTGATTCTAGGTGACAATATTTTTTACGGCAAGCTGGATTTTTTACGCAAAGCAATTGAGAATAATACCGGCGGCACAATCTTCGGCTATTCCGTCAATAATCCCTCTTCCTATGGCGTAGTTGAATTCAATGAAAATTGGGAAGTGATTAGCATCGAAGAAAAACCGAAACAGCCAAAATCAAAGTATGCCATTCCAGGCCTCTATATTTTCACAGGTGATGTCGTCGGCATTGCAAAGAATCTCAAGCCGGGTCCACGCGGTGAACTTGAAATTACAGATGTACAATTAGAATACCTTAAGAGAAAAAAACTGAAAGTCGAGCTTATTGGCCGCGGAATTGCTTGGCTCGACACAGGCACACCCGAAAACCTTATCGAGGCTTCCACCTTCATCCATGCCATCGAAAAACGCCAGGGAAGAAAAATTGCATGTCTCGAGGAAATTGCCCTGGAAATGAATTTCATCTCGCGGGAAAAATTTATTGAGACTGTCATTCAACTTCCAAACTGTTCCTATAAGGACTATTGCCTGGATGTAATAAAATAATCCGCTGTCGTTCTTGCTGAATTTCAGCAAATCTACACGAGTGATTTTAATATATTCCTTATTAACATAAATAAGTGTATATTTAGTTTTTTCTCTTTTTAGAGAATGGAATAAACATCGGCACTTCTTTCATGTACCGTTCATATTCGCTGCCAAACTCTTCAAGCAGGATTTTCTCCTCATATCGAGCTATATAATAGAAAAATGCAATTATGATAATCCATACGATTATTGAAATGATCGAAAATGTAAGAAAAATAAATACGAGATAAAACAAAACCGAAGCTGTATAAATCGGGTGGCGGATAAATTTAAATATTCCCTCTCTTATTACAACAGGTTTATCTCTCTTTTCCTTGAAAACGGTCCTCAATCCCTGTCTCATCAGACTAAAAAATATTATAAAAGTTACTGCTGACAATATGATTCTTACATACAGAGGGATATAATCACTTAGGAAAACGGTGTACTTAAGAACAAAAGAGTCAAGAATCCAGACAATAACAAATACCGTTAAAAATAACATCTGTCCGAAATCGCCCTGCGGATGCTCTCCCGATAAATTGGGATCGTCTTTGTGTTTTTTTATTTTCATGATAATTCCTTTTTGAATATGTAATTAAAAGGCATTTATAAATTTCAGATATATAACCGGAAAAATTTTTATCGTTTTTCCTCTTCGGCAATCTCACCGTCCTTCAGAATCAGGAGCCGTTTTGCCCTGTCCATAACTTTCCTGTCGTGTGATGAAAAAACGAATGTAATGTTTTTTTCCTCGTTCATCCTTTGCATCAAATCGAGCAGGCTCAGGGCGGTTTTTGAGTCAAGATTTGCAGTCGGCTCGTCGGCAAGTACGAGCAATGGGTCGTTTACGATTGCCCTTGCAACAGCCACTCTTTGCTGCTGTCCGCCTGACATTTGATTGGGCATTTTGTGTGCTAACCCGGCTATTTCGAGTTCCTCCATTGCCCTCATCGCCCTCTTTACACGTTCTTTATCGGGAACTCCAAGGAGGAGCATCGCAAACTCGATGTTCTCTATTGCAGTTAATACGGGAATAAGGTTGTAAGCCTGGAACACGAATCCGATTTTCTTCAGCCTGATTGCCGAAAGCTCGCTTTTTTTCTTATTTGTCAGGTTTTCCCCTTCCAGGAATACATGTCCATCTGTCGGCACATCGAGCGAGCCTATAATATTCAAAAGCGTTGTCTTGCCCGAACCGGATGGCCCTGCAATCACCGTAAATTCTCCTTTTTCGACTGTAAGGTCAATTCCTCTCAGTGCATTGACGGGAACTCCATGGTCTTTGTAAACCTTCCCGACTTTTTCAACTCTGATTATTTCCATCTTCACCTCATTCTCTAACATTTATTGCCCCCTTTTTATCAAAGGGGGATTAAGGGGGTTTTAAATCAAAATTACACATGCCTCATCGCATCTGTCGGCTGAAGCTTCAGTGCTTTTCTTGCCGGATAAACAGCTCCCAGCATTGCTACAAAAGGCATAATAAATATTGCATTAAGTATTACCATTACATTCAGCTTCGGATAAATTATATTGCTGAATCCCATGCTGCTTAAAGCACTCGATGCAAAGCTTAAATCAATGCCCGTATGCGATAAAGTTATAACCAATGCCAAACCGATAATAAATCCTGCTAATGTTCCAACTCCGCCGAGAATGAATGCTTCCAATAAAACCATAATAAAAATCCTTAGGTTTCTCATTCCTATCGCCATCAGCACGCCGATTTCATTAATCCGCTCAAAGACGGACATCAGCATTGTGTTTATTATCCCGAACAAAATTGCAATGCCTATTATTAAATACATAACATAGGAATACTCCTTATAAATTTCAATCATAGTCATTATCATCGGAAGAAGTTCGGGATAAGCCAGCACTTCATACCTCGAACCGAGCCTTTTGGCTATTCCCGATTTAATGCCCATAACTTTATCAGGCTCTTTGATTATTATCGCAAATTCGGAGACATTGTTTCCTACTCCAAGCATTTCCCGGGCATCAGTCAAAGAAACATAAATAAATGTCCGGTCAAAATCCCAGCTTGACGTCTTGTAAATCCCCACTACTCTGAACAATTCATTACTTACTATACCGTTAATATCGGTTGCTATTGCAACTACTTTGTCCCCGAGTCCGACCTCGAGTTTCTCGGCGAGTTTTTCCCCAATCACAATTTCATGGCTTTTTCCTGTAAGATAATGTCCCTGGATTATAGACTTTTTAATTGTACTGATTTTAGGTTCTTTTTGAGGTTCGACTCCCTCCAGGGCAATTCCTGCAGAAGAGTTCGCACTGCTTAACAAGCCGTAAGAAAACAATCTCTTGCTGAAGTACTTAACATTTTTATCATACCTTAAAACGTTTTCGACCTTTTCGGGTTCCGGCACGAGCTTTTGTATGACTTTGTTCCCGTTGTAGCCTTTTTCATGTATCTGG
>DAHXMP010000379.1 GCA_027371665.1 Bacteroidota bacterium
TCCCGTTATGTAAATTATTCTGAAATGCCCTTATATTCCCTAAATCGAGTTGCAAATGGTCGAAATTAGGTCGCTGATTTTTTAATGAGTAAATGATTGTAAATATGTTCCCCTTGCAGAATCTATTATCTGGTTAAATAATGTCGAATCGTATAATTCGAATGGTCTAATATCAAATAAAGGTTCGGATATATCACTAAATGTAATTTCGACCATTTTGCAACTCGATTTAGGGAATATAAGGGCATTTCAGAATAATTTACATAACGGGAATAATAAAGGTTAAATCTAATAAAATGAGTGCTGTTCTTTGAGCCAACAGGCGGACTCGAACCGCCGACCTGCTCATTACGAGTGAGCTGCTCTACCACCTGAGCTACGTTGGCAATCTTTGCAAAATTAAGAAAAATAAGCTCCTCCTGCAAACTTACTATGCGGTATCTTATGTAATTTTTTATAAATTATTTAATTTTTCGATGGGAGAACTTCAACAAAAATCTTCCCTGCAACTTCATATCCAATCACTTTTTCGGTATCGGCATGTTTAATAGATATAGGCCCATTAAATGGACTTTTTGATATTACTGAAACTTTAACGTTAGGTATCAATCCTATCTCTTCGAGGTAACCAAGAAGTTTCTGGTCCGTATCCGAAAGCCTTGTAATAACTGTTTCCTTTCCGGCTTCGACTTCGGATAGCGGCACTTCATTGACAAAATGGATTTTACCTTCCTTTGTCGGAATAGGATGTCCGTGGGGGTCAAACTTTGGATTTCCAAGTTTATTGGTTATTTTTTCTGCAAATTCCTCCGATATGAAATGCTCGAGTTTACATGCCTCTTCATGTACCCGGTCAAGTTTATAACCTAACTCTTCTTTTAGGTATAATTCAATCAAACGGTGGTGGCGAATTACTTCAAGGGCAATTCTTTCACCTCTTGTTGTAAGCTTAACACCTTTGTATGAATTATAGTCTACCAGGCTCATTGATGAGAGCCTCTTAAGCATACCAGTAACCGAAGCACCGGATACACCCATATCCTTAGCTATTTCAGTAGTAGAAACAGTTCCGTCATCCTGAAGTTTATAGATTGTTTTCAGGTAGTCCTGGACAGACTGTGTTAAAACTTGATTTTTTTTCATACATGCTCCTGTTACATTCTTGCCTTTTTTACTTTGAATATTTAATTTATTAACGAAAATGTATAATTCAAATTTTTCAAATCTAATAATTTTTTTAATTACTACTAAATGCTTAGTATCAATTTAAATAAAAAAGCTGATATTGTTGCAACAATTATACTGGTTGCAGATGACAGCATAGTAATTTTAAATCCCAATTCTTTCCATAATACAACAAAAGTTGTCAGGCATGGGAAATAAAGTGAGACAAATATAATAAATACGACAACCTGGCTGATTGTAAGCGGCAGTTGGGAAAGTGCAGGAATATGCATTGCCTGGTTCATCATAACTAAAATCAATTCTTTTCTTAAAAAACCAAAGAGAAGCGTCGAACCCAATTCCTTCGGCAATCCAAGTGCTATCTTCAATACAGGTGCGAATAATGTATTGATATAACTGCTGACATGAAAATATTCGACCCAGCCAAGTACTATACTTCCGCCAATCAGAAACACCGATGCGTCTCTCATAAAGCCTTTAATCCTAAACCAGGTTTTCCTGAATGAGTTCTTAAGAGAAGGAATTTTAAGACTTGGGATTTCCATAACAAAACCCGTTGGCTTTTTTAAGAATAATGTCATTATACGTCCGGATACTGTTATAATAATTATCAAATAGGAAAAAATAATTACAGCCCATAATGGACCGGTAAAAGCTGCCGCTAAGGCAAAAATAACTGATATTCTGGCTGAACAAGGGATAAAGGGTATGATAACACCTGTTACAATTCGGTCTCTTTTGCTGTCGAGAAGTTTCGTAGCATAAAGAGCCGGTACCGAACAACCGAAACCAAGAATAATAGGTACGACTGATTTACCATGCAATCCAATTTTGTGCATTAAACCGTCAATCAAAAATGCCACCCGCGAAAGGTATCCCAAATCTTCAAATATTGTTGTAAGAAAAACAAGCGGAAGAAAATAAGGAAGCACTATACCGAATATTCCGGAAAAGCCCATAAATGCACCGTTTATTGAATGCCAAAGGAAAGGCCGTGTTACCTTTAATGGAGCAAACAGACCTGCCATTGCCTGTATCGGGCTGTCAACCAAATCGCCTATCAAGCTCCCAATAATAAATATCAACGCAAAATATAAAATAAAGAAACCAGCTAAAAAAACATATCCTATGTATGGATGAAGCAGCCAATCATCGAGTTTTTCACTAAAAGGCCTTTCTTTTCTTGGAACAAAAGTCGAGATTTTTTCCGCTATTTTCATAGCCTGATGGTGACGTTCATAGTGAATGGTCTCAAATACATCTTTATGGTGATTATCAACAAGCTTTGATTCGATAATGTTCCTTTGAGTTTTTATTTCTTTAATTATGGATTGCGGAACTATTGAATAGTTTTCTATTGATTTTATGGAATAGAAACGCGAAGTACCTTTCAAATTGGTAACTAATGGTTTAAGGCTCTGTTCCAATTTATCGATTTCATATTCAACATGTTTTGTATAAGGGAAAGACACCGGTATGGCAATCCTTCCCTGGGAAACATCGTAAATTGAATCCACCAATGCTTTACCTCCTTTGCCATATAAAGCAATTGTCGGAATAACGGGAACTCCTAAAATTTCCTCAAGCTCTTGCGGATTTATTTTTAATCCGTGTTTCTCAGCTTCATCAATCATATTTAAAGCTACAATCATTGGTAGTCCAAGTTCAGCAAGCTCCACTGTCATTTCCAGGCTCCTTGCCAATAATGAGGCATCCACAACATTAATCAGTAAATCAATTTCCTCCTTAAAAAGAAATTCATAAGTATATTTTTCAACTTCATCTGTTGGATTTAAAGAATACAAGCCTGGCAAATCAACAAGATTAAATATATTACCATATATATTTACTTGTGATTCCTTTAACTTAACTGTAGTTCCCGAGAAATTAGAGGTTGGTACTTTAATATCAGAGAGAACATTAAAGAGAGTACTCTTACCTGAATTGGGCTGACCGATAAGAACAATTTGTTTAATGCTCATAACCGACTTCAATTTTGTTAGCTATACCTCTTCCAATAGCAATTTTCGAATTTCCGTGTGACAGAGGCTTAACAAGTACAGGTCCCCATTTAGCATCAGAAATCTTCAATAATAATTCGTCAGTTCTAATTCCGATTGTTACAAGTTTTTTCTTTGCTTCTTTGCCAGCATTTATTTTCTGGATTCTTAACTCAACATTTACCGGAGCATCACTCAAAACCATCTCATTCACATCAAAATGTTATTCAAAACTATTTTCAAAATTAGCTAAAACTAACAAGAAAACAAAATCAACCTATGATTTCAAGATGTTTATGTTGCAATCAATATTGTCAAAAATTAAATTTTCATAAAAATCCCATTTTTCAATTAATATTAACTAATTGCGTCTTAGGCATAATAATTTTATTCTTTTTAATTTCTGAAAAAAATCAACAAGGAAAATATGAGTATAAAAAGCGATGATGTAAAAAGTATCGAGCAATTATCGGATGCTATCAAATCAGTTCGTACTGAAATTGCAAAAGTAATTATTGGGCAGGAAGAGATAATCGAGCAATTAATCATTGCACTTTTTGCAAGAGGGCATTGCTTATTAATTGGAGTTCCGGGTTTAGCCAAAACTTTATTGATTTCTACACTTTCACAGGCACTCGATTTGAAATTCAGCAGAATACAATTCACTCCCGACCTCATGCCGGGTGATATAACCGGAACAGAAGTTATCGAGGATAATATTACAACCGGAGAAAAGCAATTCAGATTTATCAAAGGACCGGTTTTTGCAAACATTGTCCTTGCTGACGAAATTAACAGAACTCCTCCGAAAACCCAATCGGCACTTCTCGAGGCAATGCAGGAACATAAAGTAACAGCCGCAGGTACAACTTATACACTTGAAGAGCCTTTTTTTGTTCTTGCCACACAAAATCCTATCGAGCAGGAGGGAACTTATCCTTTACCTGAAGCTCAACTCGACAGGTTCATGTTTAATATTTGGCTCGACTACCCTTCCGTAAACGAAGAGATTGACATTGTAAAAACTACCACAGCCGAATATATTCCCGATGTTAAAAAGGTTTTGTCAGCAAATGAAATAATTGAGTTCCAGGATTTAATACGCAGGGTACCAGTCGCAAATAATGTGACAGAATTTGCCGTTCATCTCGTCCGTTCTACGAGACCGGGCAACGGCTCATCTGAACTGATAAGAGACTTCTTAAGCTATGGTGCCGGCCCAAGAGCTTCCCAATATTTAATCCTCGGTGCCAAATCAAGAGCCGCTTTAAAAGGCAGATACACTCCCGATATTGATGACGTGATAGCTGTCGCTTCACCCGTTCTTCGTCATAGGATTGTTACCAATTTCAACGCTGAAGCAGAGAACATCAGCCCAAATGAAATAGTAATCAAATTACTCGGGAAAGTTTAATAATACAGCTTTCTTTTAATCTATATTCACAAGCTCAATTTCAAAATATACTCTTGTTCCGGCAGGAACATTAGCATTCAACCCTTTACCACCCAGGGCTAAATCCGGCGGGACTAAAAGGATTCTTTTTCCACCCGCTTTCATGGCTAACAATCCTTCGTCAAATGCCTTGATTACTTCCCCGTTTCCAGCAATAAATGTCAACGCTTTCCCGGACTCATAGCTTCCATCGAACCTTGTTCCGTCTGGCAGGTATCCCTTATAATGAATCGTAACTTTCTGACCGTTTTTTACTCCCTCGCCTTTTCCGTTTACTATATCCTTAAATTTAAGTCCTGAGGGAGTTGTTTTAAAATCATCCTTAACATAATTTTCAGGGATTGACTCGGAATCAAGCTTAAATTCGATTGGAATTGTAACACGACATGGAATAGGATGACCATTAGATTCAGCTGGTAAGAATTTCGATTTTTTTATTGCTTCAATTGCGGCTGTGTCGAGAAGTTGATTATCAGAATATTCTATCAATGTATTGTCAACTTTCCCATTCTCATTAATTAATGCAGTTATTTTAACTATACCTTCAATAAAGAACAATTTCGCTAATACGGGATATACAATATTATTTTTTAATGAAACTGTATCAATAACAGGGTCTTTTGTTTTAAAAGTAAATTCGCTAATTTGAGAGTTTTTATCTTTGGCTGTATTCCTTCCGGGCATTAACGGATTTATTTTTCCACTGTATCCTCCCGTATATTTACTTCCTATATCAATATTATTAATCATTAAGCGAGAAGAAGATATGGAAGAACGACCATAATTATTCCCGCCAACAGCATAATCCGAAACACCTTCGGGCAAGGGCAGTGGCAGTTTTACGCGGACAAGAGAATCCTTGTTTCTTGAAACATAATCAACCGCAACAAAAGATGTGTATTGTGTAAGCAAGTTATATTTTATAC
Source organism: Bacteroidota bacterium (assembly GCA_027371665.1). Classification (GTDB taxonomy): domain Bacteria; phylum Bacteroidota; class Ignavibacteria; order Kapaibacteriales; family UBA2268; genus DAHXMP01. The sequence continues at coordinate 5,565 of DAHXMP010000379.1, forward strand.
CCAGATTTGCTATTTCATCGTTACGCTTAACCTTGTCAAGAAGAACATTATAATCGGAAAGCCCTGCTATTTTATTTCTTGCCCAGAGATACTTTATGGCATTATCCTGTTTCATTGTTATAAATTTTAGAACGCTAACATCCACTTTATATCTAGTATTACCAGAGACACCTGACACTAAAATATGGCCTGAAGGTTTGCCCATCCACTTACCATATATCAGAATGGGACGTTCAGCAAGCACATCCGGTATTGTAAGAGGCTCAACATCATAAGCAAGAAAGCCGTCATATTCAACTTTTATATCAGTCATAACAGGTGATTCAATATATTTCCGGAATTTTTCGACAATGGATTCGGCATTATCTTTATTAGTAACAATAAAAGGCTCTCCCATTCCGGCTCGTGCCATTCCTTCAATGATGTACCTATTGACACTGCTCCCGATTCCGAACGAAAAGACATTAGACCGGTTAAGATTATTTCTTATTAAATCGAATGTTTCTTCTTCGACGTCAACATATCCGTCAGTAATTATTACAATCGTCCTAGAGTGGCCTTCATCTTTTTGAAGTGTGAAGACCTTACTTAAAGCCGGAAGCAATTCAGTGCCGCCTCCACCCTTTTGTTGTTCAATCAATTCAACAGCCTTTTGAATATTTACCCCGGTTGCATACAAAGGATTATCAGACAATACTGTTGAACTGCCGGAAAATAACACGAGGTTAAATTTTTCAGATGGGTTAAGCTTGCCCAATAGATTTTTCATTAGTTCCTTAGCAATATCGAGCGGCATGCCATGCATTGAGCCGGAAACGTCCAGAACAAAAACAAATTCACGTGGTGGTATTTGCTGAGGTTCTACACGTTTTGGAGGCTGAAGCATCAACAGGAAAAAATTTTCATTTCCGTTTTCGGACATAAGTAATCCGGTTTCAATCTTTTTTCCTGCTAAGCTGTAGCGAAGTATATAATCCCTGTTCCCGCCATACTTTTCCGAATCGTTTAAAGATATACCGGCTTGTGATTCGTTATTTTTATTGATACTGACACCATGTGAAATACATTCAATATCACCAAGTGGAACGGCAGTGGAGAGGGATACATTGACATTAAATAAATAGGATGGTTTCTGCCCTTCTTTTGTATAGGAAGTTTCCACCCATTTATCGCCTTCGGCTGAGGAATCTGCAATTTTATTAGAATAACGGGGACCGACAACGGCAGGATAAACAAATTCATACACTCTATCAACCGGCACAAGCAGCTCGGTATATTTTAATTCGACAATAATCGTATCACCCGGCATAATATTACCGACTTTCATCTGAAAAACATTTGGCCTCTGCTGTTCCAGGAGCGAAGCACTTTTGCCTTCTTTTATTGCCCTATCATAGGTTTTTCTCGCTTCTTCCTTTTTTTTGAATTTCTGCAACTAATACTCTTTCACCAATTATCATAGTCATACCATAAACAGCGGCTCTTGTCGAAGCGGGAAAAACATATATTGCTTCAATCGGTTTTTTTCCCCTGTTCTGATAAACTTGTCTTACATGAACATCGGCTATAACACCGGCAATTTTGACATCTGCCGAAGTAAAATACAGTGGCAATTGTTCAAGCGTCGTATCACCGTTCTGAACAAAAAAATAGGGTGATAAGGTTTTATTGTCCTCTTCTTCAATCCGTTGTGTTAATTGTGCATAAGCGAAACTGTTTGCTGTCGCGAGCAGGAACAAGCTAATGATAAGGCTTCTCATTGTGGCTCCGTAATTTTTTTTTAAATATTTAGGAAATGTAATCCATTTCTTTTGATTTAAGAGTGATTATCTTCAAAAAAAGTTACAATGAACTTGAATTATTATTTAATTAATCGAATAAATTCAATTTATTTAATTATTAATTATTGTACAAACAGCAATTTTATTAAATTTGATAAATTATCAATCATCGCAAATAAATGAAAGTTAACGGAAAAAATTTAAGAAGTATCTGGGAAGATGAGACCGGAAATATTAGGATAATTGACCAAAGATGGCTCCCACATAAATTTGTAACTGAAACCTTGAATACAGTCAATGATTATGTTACTGCAATTAAAGACATGCATCTTCGTGGTGCTCCGCTGATTGGCATAGCGGCGGCTTATGGAGTTTCTGCAGCAATAAAAGAAGCTTCAACTTCGCAAAATTTCGAAAATAAATTAAATGAATTGGTAAATAAAATTAAGAGTGCAAGGCCGACTGCGAATAACTTATTCTGGGCTATTGATGAGGTATTGAAAGAAGTGTCTAAATATGTTTCTGTTAGTGAAAAAAAGATTGCTGCCATAAATAAAGCAAGAGAACTCGCAGAATATGACATAGAAACCTGCCGTTTAATTGGCGAAAATGGTTTTAAAATCATAAAAGAAATATCCGAAAAGAAACAAGGTGATACCCTGAATATTCTTACACATTGCAATGCGGGATGGCTCGCAACGGTTGATTACGGAACAGCTACTGCCCCGATATATAAAGCTCGCGAGAAGGGAATTAAAATTCATGTGTGGGTTGATGAGACAAGGCCCAGAAACCAAGGAGCGAGACTAACAGCATGGGAACTTAAGGAAAATGACATACCACATACCGTTATCGTTGATAATGCCGGGGGGCATCTCATGCAGAAAGGAATGGTTGACCTTGTTCTCGTTGGAACAGACAGGACAACTTATACCGGAGATGTAGCCAATAAGATTGGAACATACCTGAAGGCACTAGCAGCATATGATAATCAAATACCTTTTTATGTTGCCCTACCCTCATCTAGTATAGATTGGGAAAAAGATAAAGGGGATGACATTATTATCGAACAAAGAAAACCGGATGAAGTGCGATATGTCGATGGTTTATATAATGAAGAAATAGTAAAAATATTAGTACCCCCTAAGAACAGCCCTTCATTCAACATTGCATTCGATGTTACTCCTGCATGGCTCGTTACAGGATTAATTACAGAAAGAGGTGTTTGCATGCCTGACAAAGAAAGTATTTTCACACTTTTCCCTGAACATAAAAAATAATTTATAAATATGAAAGAAGGAATTATTAAATTCAATTGTGAATGGCTTTTTAAAGAGCCTTTGCCGGTAGAGAACCTCAGGGATATTATTTCTTGGAGAAATGAATTATACAAATTAAAACTTATCGGTGTTGACAAAGACGGGATCGGTTATGGGAATATCAGTATAAGACATTCAGAAAAACAATTTATCATAAGCGGCTCCCAGACCGGGAATAAAGACATTGTAAATGAATTTGATTTTACACTCGTAACTTCATTCAACATTTCAGAAAATTATTTAAAATGTGAAGGACCTGTGAAAGCATCATCGGAATCTTTAACTCATGCCGCTGTATATTCGGCATGTACAAAAGCAAATGCAGTTATTCACATTCATAATTTTAAAATCTGGAAAGAACAAAAAAATAAAGCTCCGGCAACTCCTGATTACGTAGAATATGGCACACCTGAATTAGCTAATGAAATAACAAAATTATTGACGAACTCCGATGCTGTAAATCAAAAAATTCTCGTAATGGGAGGACATTACGAAGGAATTTTAATTTTTGGAAATAATATCAGGGAAGCTGGAGAGAAAACAATATCCTTAACTTTCTAAGGTTTTCTTGTAACTATTTCCTGTATTTCGAAATAAATTCTTCGACTTCCGGGATACTCCCCTGGTAAATCAGGTAACCATTGCTTGGCTCTCTCTCTGTAATTTCACGTGCAACGGGAGTCAGCATTATTTTCCTGACTTCCTCAAGATTATGAGTCTGCCCGAGAGCCCATCCGAGCTTGACGTAGGCAACTTCGGGGAGCATATTAGCCGCAGGAACTACCCCGAGTTCCATCATATCCCTCCCTGTATCATAAACGTACATTTGCACATAACCCCACAGTGTCTGGACAGTCATATATACGGCAATGTTATTTTCAAACGCTCTTTTCAGTGAAGGATAAAGAGGCTTGTTGACATGCCCCAAACCGGTTCCTGCAATTATTATTCCCTTATAGCCGTTATCAATCAGAGAATCAATAATGTCAGGTTTCATATTCGGGTAATAATAAACGATTGCAACACGTTCTTCAAAAGCTGTATTGATAATAACTTCCCTGTCATCCCGCCTTTTCCTGTAATCCCTTCGAAGAGGAGTGATTTTTTCCCTGTTTACCATTGCGAGCGGGATATCTCCGATTGTCCTGAAAGTCGAGCGATAACTCGAATGCATCTTTCTGACTCTTGTACCCTGGTGAAGTAATCCATAACTGTCGGATGTAGGCCCGAACATACATACCATTACTTCGGCAATATCGCTCTCGGCGGCTGTCTTTACGCTGTGAATAAGATTCAATGCCGCATCCGATGAAGGCCTGTCGCTCGAACGCTGGGAACCTACCATCACAATCGGAACAGGCGAATTTTGTACCATAAAAGACAGGATTGCAGCGGTGTGATGCATCGTGTCGGTACCGTGCCCGATAACAATACCCTGAACCCCTTTATTAATTTCGCTGCCTATTGCTTCAGCTAGACCTTTCCATTGTTCAGGTCCCATGTTTTCACTAAAAACGCCATAAAGCTTCTCTGTTTCAAGGTTGCATATATCGGCAAGCTCTGGGACAGAGCCGTACAATTCGCCAGGTGAAAATGCCGGTATAACCGCACCCGTTCTATAATCCAGCCTGCTTGCAATGGTCCCTCCCGTTCCGAAAAGCTTCACTTTGTGCTTTTTGGGTGAATAAGGAAATTCTTTCTCGGGTATTTTATAATTTACTTCTTTCCTGCCGTTAATATTTATATTTTTTATTTTATTTTCTGCAAGACCTATATTATAACCCGAACGAAGCTTTAAAACAACATGATTCCCGTCGGCTGTCTCAGAACGGGGAAGGATTAATCCTTCAAATTCTCCTTCTGTTGTTAAAATATTGACATCACTCCAAATATAAGCATTGAACTTCTTAAGGCATTCGAGGGCATCGCCGTGATAACCTTTATATAATTGGACATCATCCATTTTAATTACTTTCAAATTGTTCGTCAACAAAATCGTTTACAACAC
>DAHXMP010000389.1 GCA_027371665.1 Bacteroidota bacterium
GTTTCGACTGCACATTCTATAATTGATTTGAAAAGAACTATTGAAGCACATAGAGAAGCAATCAATAGCATTGCAAGAAGCAATAAATATAATCCTGAAAAATTTGTTCAGGGGATTTCTTCTAAAAATATTCATAAGGAAATAAAAACAGGCAAACCGGTTGGTAAAGAAGTTTTCTAAAAACTTATTGCACATACGAAAGAAAATGATATTTTTGATTTTTTAAATGAATTTAAAATATCATCAAAATTATGATTGTTACATCCTCACTCGTAAATGAACTGTTCAGGGCATTCCACATACAAAGATGGAATGACAGGCTTCGCCCTATGGAGCTTATTGAAATGGACAAACACGCTCACAAAATGATAATTGCTTATTGCCTCGGAAAGTACGAGGAAAGTGCCGGGCATAAAGTGGACTGGGAAGAATTGATTCAAAGCGGAATTTTCGAGCTTCTGAGAAGAATTGTAATCTCAGACATAAAATCCCCGATTTACAGGGAAATCAAAAAGAATAAAGAAGTTTTTGCAAAATTAAATGAGTACATCTACAGCCATCTTGAAAAGAAAATTGATGACCCTGAAATCAGAAAGGAACTTGAAAACTTCCTTCTTAATCCCGGTGAAAGAAATACTTTAAGCCAGAGAATACTCGATGCGGCACATATTTATGCAAGCTATTGGGAGTTCCAGATTATTAAAGTAGCTAATCCGACAAGCTACCAAAACAGCGAAATCGAAATGGAATTGCTCAATGACATTCACGGATTCAGCGATTTGGCAGGCGTTCAAAAGCTGATGGCAAGGCAGACAATTTCTAATTTCATCGAAATGTGCAGCCAGCTTAGATTCCAGGTTCGATGGGCACAAACGCCCCGTGTACCTAAGACATCCGTATTGGGACACAGTCTGCTCGTTGCCTGCATTTCCTACTTTTTAACGCGCGATTTGCCTCATTGCAGCAAAAGGATTTATAATAACTTTTTCGGCGGTTTGTACCATGATTTACCGGAAGCGGTAACGAGGGATATAATTTCGCCCGTAAAAGAATCTTCGGCAGAATTTGATATATTAATAAAAAATCTCGAAAGGGAGCTTGCAGAGAAGGAGATTTTTCCTCACATCGAAGAAAGCTGGGTAGAGGAGATGAAGTATTTCACTCAGGATGAGTTTGCAAATAAAGTTATAGTCAAGAAAAAAATAAAAAAGAATCTGACAACCGATGATATTAGCGAAAAATACGACAGCGATGAATTTATGCCTTATGACGGTGAGCTAATCAAAGCCGGGGACCATCTCGCCGCTTTTCTTGAATCATGGCATTCTCAAATGTCAGGCATTTCTTCGGTAGAGTTGAAAACTTCTGAACAAAAGTTACGAGAATTATACAAGGACAGGACAATCGGAGGCATACCGATTAAAAACTTGTATGCGAACTTTGAATGATTTTTTAAGAAGGGAATAAATGTTTAAGAAAATTTTAGTGGCAAACCGGGGTGAAATTGCAGTCAGAATCATAAGGGCTGCCAAGGAACTCGGAATGGCTTCGGTTGCGGTTTATCATGAAGTTGACAAAGAAATGCCATTCGTGCATTATGCAGAATATGCGTATAAACTTGAATCCGAGACACCTAAAGCAGGTTATCTCGACATTCGGCAAATAATAGATATAGCAAAGAAAAGCGGTGCAGAAGCAATTCACCCGGGATACGGCTTTCTTTCGGAGAATGCAAATTTCTCCCAAGCATGTGAAGATGCCGGTATTAAATTCATAGGACCCAAAGCACATGCAATCGAAGTTATGGGAAATAAGACACGTGCACGTGAGCTCATGTCTAATGCCGGAGTACCGATTGTACCCGGAACAAAAGAAAAAATTACCGATATTGAAAAAGCAAAAAAGATTGCAAAAGAACTCGGCTATCCTGTCCTGCTGAAAGCGGCTGCAGGCGGCGGCGGCAAAGGTATGAGAAAAGTCTTTGCCGAAAAAGAATTAAGCGAGAGCTTCGACGCCGCTCAACGAGAATCGCTTAAAGCTTTCGGTGACGATTCGATTTACCTTGAAAAATTTATCGAAAATCCGAAGCATATAGAGTTCCAAATCATTGCCGATGAACACGGTAATTATGTACATCTCGGGGAAAGAGACTGCTCTGTACAGAGGCGTCATCAGAAAGTTATCGAAGAAGCTCCTTCGACAGTACTCGATGCCGGGCTAAGGCAGGAAATGGGCGAAGTTGCAATTAATGCCGCAAAAGCCTGCGGCTATGTTAATGCCGGAACAATCGAATTTCTCTTCGATAAAAACAGGAATTTCTATTTCCTCGAAATGAACACACGTCTCCAGGTCGAGCATCCCGTTACGGAAAGAATAACGGGTATTGACCTTGCGAAAGAGCAGATTTGCATTGCATCGGGAAAACCTTTATCATTCAAACAGGAGGATATTTCAATTCGCGGGCACTCGATTGAATGCAGGATTTATGCAGAAGACCCGTTCAATAATTTTCTTCCGGATACTGGCAGGATAAAATATCTTAGAGAACCCGGCGGCAAAGGAGTTCGCATTGACAGCGGTGTCGAGACTGGCTCGGAAATCGGCATTTATTTCGATTCTCTTCTTGCTAAGCTCGTGTCATTGGGTAAAAACAGGCATGAAGCTATAACGAGAATGGAAAGGGCTTTGGAACATTACAGGATTATCGGCTTAAAAACTACGATTCCTTTCGAGCTTGCCGTGATGAGGCATCCCGAGTTTAGGAACGGTTATTTCGATACGGGATTCATTGAAAATTCATTCGATTTCGATTTACTAAAAAAAATGAAATCCAAAAATGAAGAATTAATTGCTGCAATTGCGGCTTACGGTTACCGTATGCTGAGTACCGCAAAAGCACCTTTTACAAATCCAAAGCCTCATAGGAGTAATTGGAAGCAGGCAGGACTGGTGTTAAGAATGAAAGGGAAATAAATGCCGATTTCCGAGCCAGTCTCGACACCGCTGTCAATGCGAACTCCTTTGCCG
>DAHXMP010000355.1 GCA_027371665.1 Bacteroidota bacterium
AAAAAAAGAAGTGAAGCATACTCTACTTCACTTCTTTATTAATTAACGATAGAAGTAAAATTATTGAATATGAATCAATTTAACAGTCTTTGTCATCGAACCTATCGTAATTCGACAGAACAAAATACCATCATTCATTGCAATACCGTATTTTTTCGGATATATAATTAAATTGTGTTCACCTTTACCGAAAACATTATCGGCAATTGTTCCTAATTTATTCCCCGATATATCGTAGATACTTATTTTAACAATCTGTGAAGCTGATAAAGTAAAATTCAACGAGAAGGCATAACTGAAGGGATTAGGTGCAATAAATATACTTTTTGCCGTTATACTTTCTTCAACTGAAGTAACCTCGCCTGTTGTAAACATACGATAATTTGACCATGTGCCTTCTCCGCCTGTATTTATTCCTTTCACTCTCCAGTAATAAGAAGAATAGCCCTGAAGAGAATTAGTCATTATATAACTGGTGTCTATAATACCGTCTTTGTTAAGGAGGAATGTCTGAAACTGAAACTCTTTAGCAATCTGGACCCGGTATGTATCAGCCCCGGGAACCTGGTGCCATACTAAAACCGGATAAGTTGAAACTGCAGTATCTCCGTCAGCGGGAGTAATCAGATTAGGTGGTGAAGGAGGTAAAGGTAAAACGGTAAAACTGCTACTGGAGCTCCAGTCGCTTTCACCGGCAGAATTAGATGCCTTCACTCTCCACCAATAAACCGATTGTTTTTGTAGTTCCACAACACCCTGGTAGGTAGTATCTTCAACAACTATGTTGTCATAAATATTATCAGAGAAAGAAGCATCACGGGCAACTTGCAAATAGTACCTGTCGGCTCGTGAACTTACATTCCAGACAAACTCAGGTTTAATGGGCACATTCTTTTCACCGTTTGAAGGATAAACTAGTATTGGAGCTTCCGGCTTGTTTTTAACGGTTCTGAATGTTCTTACGGTTGACCAGTTACTTAAACCTGTATTATTAGCTGCTCTGACTCTCCAGTAATAGGGGGAATCATAAATCAGCTCGGTTGTTAGAGTTATTGTAGTATCGGTAATACTGCTATCTGCAAATGCCAGAACCTGGAAAGAATTACTTTCGGAAACCTGGAGTATATAATTTTCAGCACGTGCAGATTTAGTCCACTTCAGGAGAGGCAGTAAATCAACATCAATGGCGTTATCCTGCGGTAGTACTAGTACCGGCTGAGAAGGTGTGGCTGTAACAGTATAAAAAGTCCAATAATCGGTCCAGTTACTTTCACCCCCTAGATTATAAGCTTTAACGCGCCAATAGTAGGTTTTCGATGAATCGAGTTTTCCCATTACGATAACTGATGTAGCCGAAATATGATTACTGTCAAGTATCAAAGTAGAGAAGTTATTGTTAAGCGATATTTGAAGACGGTAATAATCTGCGGCAGGAGCTGAAGGGTTCCATATAAAATAAGTATTCAAAGAAACATGCGTCTGCTTATCGCTTGGCTGTAAAAGAGCCGGTAATCCGGGAGGAGCTAATGTAGTTGTAAATTTTCTCACGGTAGACCAGTTTGATTCTCCTCCATAATTATAAGCTTTAACCCGCCAATAATATTTTGTAAGATAATACAGATATCTTGCTACGTAAAATGTATCAAGTTCATTGTTCTCATATTCGACTAAGGTCGTAAAATCCGAATCAAGTGCAATCTGGACCTTATATCTAGTTGCAAATGGTATTTTTCTCCATTTTAGAGTAATATTAGTAATAATATTTTTAGCGGTATCGACAGGTGAAACGAGCAATGGCAAAGTCAGCATACCCGGGTCAAAATATTTTTCAAAATTAAGAATAGCATTGAAGCTCTCATTGACAAGCTGTGGTGCCACAATATTTGTCGCTGAATCATTCGGCATACTGTTGCTCATGCTCGTGGCGAAATAAGACTTCATTTTCCAATTCGAAGAAGCATCAGTTAATTTATGAAAAAAATCGAAAACAAATACATTGAAAGGGAACCTGCTCATTAAAGGGTCTTTCCCTGTAGCAAGGGTATCCTTTGCCCATTTACAGAAGTAATGAGAATATATAGCCTGGGAATCCGTACAATTAACCATCGGGGAATTTGTCCAGATAATAAAAAAAGTATTGCTGTAAAAACTCATATTATTAATAATTTTTCTCCACAACCATTTATAGTTATAAATGGATTTTATCGTTGGGTCCAATGTATCTGCAGGTGAACCCCAGCCGGTCATTTGAGACGAATAATAATCCGTCATAATCATCACGAACTCATTATCCTGAATATAAGGTCGAATATCTGCAGAAGGTCGTGAATTATCAAATATTTCTTTCCAGCGGTACCATTCATTGTTTGGTTCGTCGGCAGGAAACGTTCCTTCCGTAATTTTAAAGGAATCAACTCCTGATAATGCATGAGAACTGTTATAAGATGCTGCTTCATCAGGAACCGTAGTTGAAATTTCGTTTGGACCCCAAATATTCAAACCGACAGCCTGGTGAAGAAAAATCCCTTTTCTGAAATGTTCACCTGCTGAAAAAGCAGAACAGTACATTAAAATCAGAAATACAACAATTGTAACCTTTTTCATAATTAACTCTTGTTTAGTGAATAATTTTTCCTGAATATTTGATTTTCAAATTAAATTAAAAGTAAAAATAATTATTTCTTTTTGCCTATGTCCTCAACTTGTTTATCGAGCTTGTTTTCTTTACCCTTAATATCAAATTGTTGGTAAAATTCTTTCTGAACATCAGAAAATTCCTTATGAATTTCAAGTTCCCTTTTCGCAACTTTTTTCTGAAGGTCATCCATACGGATAATATCTTTCTCTGTTATCTCGTTTGGCGGTTTTGTGGCAATCTGAATTATTTCCTTATACTCATTATTAAAGGCAGATTTGTAAAAATTCAGCCAATTCAAACAAGCATCATTAAGTTTTACATTTCCGAAAAAACCACCTAAATTCCGGAGGTTTTCAATTGAATTATTTATTTCATTCAGAATGTCATTTACCTTGCTTTCTTTTTGAGATGGGCTTAAATTTTGAAAAGTTTGTGAAAATTCCAATACTTTTCTTATAACTCTTTCCTGGAAACCGATAATCGAGTCATTATATTCTACAGGAGTTAACTTAACTGTTATCTTAGGCTGTGCTGTTTTATACTCAATCTTTTTTTTACAGCTCTGGCTTATGCCTGCAAAAACCAGAATAATAACCGTGAAAATAATAATTTTAAAATATATTTTCATAATCAAATATTTATATTAAAAACATAATAAACGAAAGAAATTTATGAAAATTGATTTTTATAAAATCAAATATTCACAATTTATAAAATTTACATTTATTTCCCTAAAACTACACACACCGAAATCTATTGAGTAATAACGATAAATTCTTTTAATATCCTTATCTCCTCACTGCTATTA
>DAHXMP010000397.1 GCA_027371665.1 Bacteroidota bacterium
TATATTTAATAAGTAAATTGAATCTTCCTTCAGAAAAGGAGATACTCCCTGCTAATTCTTTATTCAAATATAATGAATATCTTAATTAGTTATTTAATATTATTACCAATTTTTTTCTAATGACTGATAATAACCTTTTTAAAGAATAAATAATTACCTAACTTGATTGTCAGCAGATATACTCCGCCCGGCTCGTCCTTCAGATTAAGTATCTGTGTATTCCTCGAACTCGTCAGGTTGATTTTCGATTCAAGAACCGATTCACCGAGGACATTATAAAGCTTATAATCTGCACCCGGATATTCATCCGTATTGATTTCTATATACAACAGCGATTCAGCCGGATTGGGATATATGTTTATAAGACTTCCCTCTGCTTCTTCAGGAACGGAAACTACATAATTATATGGGTCGGAAAATCCCGATTTGCAGCCGTTCGAATCGGTAACCTGTACTGTGTAATTTCCATATAATGCCGGATTATATGTCTTGTCTACTGCTCCGCTTATTATACTTCCGTTATAGTACCACTGATTGCCGTAATCGGCACTTGATACCAAAGTCTTTTCCTGTCTTGTTATTTCCGGTTTTGCAGGTAATGGAAATATCGTGAGTGTTCCTGTCTTGCTTATCGTACAGCCGTTATTACCTGTGTATGTGTATGTTATATTATGTGCGCCCGCACCTGCTATTTCAGGATAAAATAACCCGAGTTCAAACACTCCATCCCCTGAATATGTTCCACCGTCAGGTTTGCCGCCCGTCAGATAAAATGAATTTGCATCAACACATACCGACGGGAATGAGTCAAGTGTTACTGCCGGTGACTGCTTTATTGTGAATGCCTGTTCTATGGAATCCTTACATTCCGGGTCATCCAGGAATCCCAATACGAGTTTCAGATGTCCCGTTCCGGCAGAATCCCATGAAACGTTCAATACACTGTCTGTTCCTATACCGACTATTGTCCCCCCCGTTACAATCCATTTATAGGATAACAGGTATTTGTTTTGAGGTGCCTTATACGTTGTGATTATATCAGAACAAACAGGGTTGGCACCGAGCGAGTCGGGAAAGTCAAGAGTTGCTACAGATATATTTTTTGTTATTGAATCAGTGCATCCAGTTAGTGAGTTTGTCTGTATGAGCTTTAAAACGGAAGGAGATTTGTCTTTCCACTGAATCAACACTGACTGTCCAGTATCTGCTCCGACAAAATTACCGTTTTGAATAATCCATTTGTTAATTAATTGAGGGTCTTGTGGTTCGGCATTATAAGTGATAATTCTCCCGAAACAAATTTCATCAGGTCCTGTAAAATCAGGCGTTGGCAAAGCATTAATTGTAATATTATTGCCGTTATCATCTCCTGTTAGAACAGGGCTGGATGCTATGACTCGTATCCTGTAACCTATTCCTGTAATCGTGCTTTTTGGTATTGTCGCAGTGATGATAGACGAAGTTTTAGCTTTTATACTTCCAATATCAATCGAATTAGAAAAATTACCGTTGTAGTCCGACAATTGTGCTGTAAACACATTTGTATCAGCAAATTGCAAAAAAGCTGAGAACGGTACCTGAATAGTTTCCCCTGCACATAAAGGACCCGGAATTGAATCAACACCAAAGCATGAACCGATTGTTATCTCATAAGGATTGGGTATACCGGCGGTTGGAGGATCAGTGCCAATAACCATCACCCTGTAGCTATTACTGAATGGCAGGCTTACAGGCAACGTGCCGGTAATGGAATCGGAAGAAATTCCATTCTTTGTTCCTATTAAAGTTTTATTGACAAATTCACCGTATTTATTTGATAGATATGCAACGAATTGGTTACCTTGGTTGAA
>DAHXMP010000401.1 GCA_027371665.1 Bacteroidota bacterium
GCGGCAACACGGCAACGCTCGGTTTCGTGAACATAAGCAACAAAAGGCAGAATCCGACAGTATTTGAAATCGGGTTAATAAGGAGCCACTATGTAGGCAGGACATTCATTGCCCCCGGGCAGAACAACAGGGAGTTTAAGGTCAAAGTGAAATTCAATCCCGTGAAGGGGGTAATAGAAAACAGGAACATCTGCGTCATTGACGATTCAATCGTACGCGGAACGACTTCGAAATCGTTGATTGGACTGATAAGGGAGGCGGAGCCTAAGGAACTGCATATGAGAATCACATCGCCGCCGATAAAGTATCCATGCCATTACGGGATGGATTTTCCGAGCCGCGAAGAATTGATAGCAAACGATTACAAAGACGAAGAGGAAATCGGCAAGGCAATCGGTGTGGATTCACTGCATTATCTTTCGATTGAGAAGTTGCTCGAGTCGGTGCCGCATGATGAAGGAGTCGGCTACTGCACGGCATGTTTTACGGGGAAGTACCCGATTCCCGTTGACGAGAACCATCATAAGCTCTCGACGGAGGAATAGAATTTTATGATGATTAGTCACTTCTGAATAGCCACTACTTTTAAGTAGTGGACGAATAGCTATAATTTCTTAACGGCTTGAGCCATTTAAATATATGAGACTGAAGTCGAAGATTCGGCTTATCATCTTATGAGAGTGGCTATTTTTAAGGGAATGCAAAAATTTGAATGAAAAAAATTTTATGAAAAACTCCAGTAATAATAATCACCAAAGCAAATCAACCAGGGACAAAGGCAAAGAAGCCGAGGACAGGGCAGTCGAACTGCTAAAGGGAAAAGGATACGAGATAATAAAGAGGAATTTCCATTTTGGAAGGTATGGCGAAATTGACATCATTGCGAAGGATGGTAAGGTACTCGTTTTCGTAGAAGTCAGGTCATGCGAGACTAAGCAATACGGCTCGCCTGTAGAATCAATCACTCCTCAGAAACAGAAGGCAATCAGGCGGGTAGCAGAAGGATATTATTTCGTTAATAAACTTACAGATGCCGAGTCGAGATACGATGTCGTAACGATTGACTACAGCGGAACCCCTGAGAAAATAGAGCATTTGGTGAATGCGTTCTGGTAAATTTGTTTTAATAGATTTATCTTATCAACTGCATCTTCTTTGTCTCTATTACTCCACCCGCCTCGAGGCGGTAGAAGTAAACTCCATTATACAAATCTGGAGACCTGAATGTTGCAGAGTGTTTGCCCGGTTGCCGGTATTCGTTGACCAGCACGGCAACTTCACGTCCATAGGCATCGTAAACAGCAAGCTTGACAAAAGCAGGATTGCGCAGATAAAACGGTATTTCAGTCTCATCCCAAAAGGGATTTGGTATGTTCTGGCCAAGCGTGGCTATATTAATTAAGTCCCAATTGACACCCGAGCGATGTT
>DAHXMP010000361.1 GCA_027371665.1 Bacteroidota bacterium
ATCCAATTTTTTTAAAACTATACGGAAATAAAAATTTAATTCTCATTATTAACCAAAAAAATAATTAGAAAATTTTTTACAAATGTATATTAAATTTTACAAATTGTCAAATATATTTTACATTATGATAAGTAATTTTTACATTATGAAAAGTATTATTTACATAATAATGTAAAATCCGATTTATATAATTAAAATAATCATTTTATTTTTCGACATTATATATCATATATATCATGTATATCATAAATTAAAATGGCAACACAACTATTAATAAGACTCGATAATGAATTGAAAGACAGGTTGAACTTCCTTGCACGAAAGGAGGTGAAGACATCGAGTGATGTCGTCCGCGAAATGTTGAGAAAATATATTAGAGAAAATGATATGTCATTTTATATTGATGAACTTTGGGCAAATATATCTGCCCATTTCGCAAAAAGAGGTATTATAAAGTAAGGATATCGGTAAAGCCATTAAAGAATCAAGACGGGCAAATAAATGATTTGTACCATGATTGACACAAATGTTTTTGTTTCTTCTTTTTTTGGCGGAAATCCAAAACAAATTATTGACCTTTGTAAGATTGCAAAAATAACTTTAATGTATAAGTAAAGATATTCTGAATGAATACACTGATGTTCTTTCAAGGTTAAAGCTTGATGTTAAAAATGTCAAAGATTTACTAAACTTGTTTTCAACAAATCCTGAAATAATTTTTGCAGGTAAAACGCCAAAATTAAAAATTGTAATAAATGACCCCGACGACGATAAATTTATCGAATGTGCAGTCGAACTTGGTGCAGACTATATTGTTTCAGGCGATAAAGAATTGCTGACAGTAAAAAAATTTGGGAATATCAGGATATTATCTCCAAGACAGTTTTTGAATGAGGTTATAGATAATCATTTATAATCAATATCTTTTTCAATTCTATCCCGATAATCTGACCCATTTGACCAGGTCCTTCAAACTTGGCTTTTTGCCGTACATCAGGATACCGACCCTGTAAATCCTCGATGCAAGCCAGATGCAGGCAAAAAATGTCCCTACCATTAACACAACCGACAAAGCAACCTGCCAGAGCGGTACGGGAGTAGCCGCTACTCTTACCATCATCAGTATTGGCGTAAAAAAAGGAATTAATGATAAAATGACTGACAACATACCATCGGGATTAGAAATGACGCTGCCGATGAAAAGAATCGGTAGAATTATTGGAAGCATTACAGGCAGTTGAAGCTGCTGTGCATCCGATTCCTGGTCAACCGCAGAACCTATGGCGGCGAAGAGCGTTGCATAAAGGAAATATCCCGATAAAAAATAAAAGATAAATGCAATGAAAACCCAGGGAGATATTGCCGGAATTTCAAATCCAGAAGGGAGAGCCATCTGCCGGCTTGCATTTCCCATTTGGTTAGACATCTGTGCTATATGTGAACCTGAAACCATATTTCCAATCATGGGACCTATAAGGTAAAGCAAGACTACAGACATCACAACCCAGCATAAGACCTGCGTTAAGCCGACCGCCCCGATTCCTATTACTTTTCCCATCATAATTTCAAATGGACGGGCAGAAGAAGCAATGACCTCTATAATCCT
Organism: Bacteroidota bacterium; assembly: GCA_027371665.1. Classification (GTDB taxonomy): domain Bacteria; phylum Bacteroidota; class Ignavibacteria; order Kapaibacteriales; family UBA2268; genus DAHXMP01. The sequence continues at coordinate 1,607 of DAHXMP010000361.1, forward strand.
GTTTGCTTTTTCTTCGATAACCCCGCGCGATACGAACTGTCCGTAAAGAATCATCAGAGTATAAATTATCAATCCAAAGACATAGCCGACAATAGCATAAACTTCAGTATAGTCCTTTTCTGTGCCTTCTTTTGTGATTTTTTCGGTTTGTATCTCTATACCGCGGTTGATTACATTAATAACATTAAGGTCAACACCTGCATCCAAGAGCCTTTCTTTACGGGTTACATCCCTGACATTTGATTTTAGTGCAGAAATGAATCCAAGTCCTCCGCCACCTTTTGTATAAACGGTTGCTTCGCCTTTTTGCAGGAAGTCTTCAGGTATTACAAGGTATCCGTCATACTTATCTTTCAGTACCCCATCCCTTAATTCGTTTTCACTAAGGTTCGTAATAAAATATTTCGAAGTGTCTTCATCCACGATAGCCTGTCCGAGTTTGCCTGTGTTATCAATAATTGCAATCTTTTTTGCAGTGCTTTCACTGCTAAGCATAGTAACTATAACAGGAATAAAAATAAAAGCAAGAAGAACGAGCGGCCCCAGCAAAGTTCCTATGATGAATCCCTTCGTGCGTATTTTTGTTAAATATTCATGGTTTATTATAGTCCAAACTTTGGATGTCGAGCTTCTCTTTGTCATTGTTTTGCCTCGTTACGTGAAACAACATCGATAAAAATTTCATTTAAACTCGGCTCTGCAAGCTCGAATTTGTAAATGTTATTATTTTGAGCCGCAGCCCGCAGTATTTCCATCGCAGACGACTCACCGTCGCTGACCCTGAACTCTGCCCTGTTTCTCGTGCGGTTGATGAATTTTATATTATGAAATTGGTCGAGAAACGAATCTTCGCCGTCAAATTCCATAATAATAGTGTCTCTGCCAAATTCTCTTTTAATATCCCTGACGAGTCCTGAAAGCACGAGCTTGCCCCTGTCAATAAGGCATATATTATCGCATAACTGTTCGACCTGCTCCATAATATGAGTAGATAAAATCACTGTCTTACCTTCTTCTTTCAAATCGAGAACAATCTTTTTTATAGTTTCTGTATTAATCGGGTCAAATCCCGAGAATGGCTCATCGAGAATCAGCAGGTCGGGATTATGAAGAACGGTGCTTATGAACTGAACCTTTTGCTGCATACCTTTCGAAAGTTCCTGGATTTTTTTTGTTTCCCAGTCTGAAGCATCGAGCCTGAGAAGCCATTTGCGGGCTTCGGACTGTGCATCGGTACGGCTTAATCCTTTAAGCTGTCCGAAATATATCAATTGGTCAATAACTTTGATTTTTTTGTATAAACCGCGCTCTTCGGGAAGGTAGCCTATTCTTTCCTGTTGGGAAGAGCCTACTTTCTCCCCGAAAAGAAGCACCTCGCCCTCGTCGGGAATTAATATATTGGTTATCATCCTTATTGTAGTGGTTTTCCCTGCACCGTTAGGCCCAAGCAAGCCGAATATCGTTCCTTCCCCGACAGAGAAAGAAACTTTGCTTACCGCTTCATAGTTTCCAAAGCGTTTAACAATATTGTTAACACTTAGTATTTCCATATTAACCCGCAAAATCAAATGAAAAGAATTACGCAAAATTATAAAATTAGTTACAAATATTCATAGATAAGAAGTGTAGAAGTTGATGAATTAAATAAAAAATTATTTTCTCTCATCTTTTCCCCAATTTTATCCTCGATGCCAGACTAATATATGAAAGGATACTAAAAAAATCCCCTGCGGAGGACAGGGGATTTTGTTGTAATTGTCATTCTTTAAACCGTTTAGTTTACCATATCCATACCGGTTAAGAATGCCTCCTTATTTAAAGGTATCAGGTGGTGATAGCGCTCGGGAAGCACTTTCTTTAGAGCTTCCCACACGGTATCGGTCTTGATAATCTTTGTGATTTTCAAAAACGAACCGAGCATTATCATATTCAGCACCTTTGAATTTTTCAATTTCACAGCCGTTTCGCTTCCGGGAACGGCATAAATTTTTATGTCTTTTCTCGTCGGGACAGTCAGTATGTTCGTGCTGTCGTAGATAATGTTGCCTCCCGGCTTCACTTTCTCCTCGAATTTATCAACCGAAGGCTGGTTGAGTGCAACGACGGTATCGAATGTCGAAATAATAGGCGAGCTAATCTGTGTGTCCGAAACTATTGTAATGCAGTTTGCCGTGCCGCCTCTCATTTCGGGACCGTAAGAAGGCATCCATGTTACTTCCTTGTCCTCGATAATTCCTGCATAACCGAGGAGCATGCCCATTGTCAAAACGCCCTGTCCGCCAAATCCTGAAAAAATCGCTTCCTGTGTCATATTACTTTACCTCCGGTACTTTTAAATCGCCAAGGGGATAATAAGGAATCATTGTATCTGTTACATATTTGTTCGACTCGAGTGGTGTCATCTTCCAGTTCGAAGGGCAGTTCGAGACAATTTCAATCAAGCTTAGCCCCATTTTCTTCTTCTGATATTCAAAAGCCTTTTGCATGGCTTTCTTAGTCTTGCGTATTTGTCCGG
>DAHXMP010000438.1 GCA_027371665.1 Bacteroidota bacterium
TGAATGAATGCACTAAAAGCTTTATTTAAAAGATGTTATCTTCTTTCTAACTTTCAGGATTATGATTGGTATTTTATGTTTTTTACATTAGGGTTCAACAGATTTAAGGAATAATCAAATAAATTTATGAAATTTGTAAGATTTTTTTGAACATTTTCAGGAATTCAGAATAATTATGGCTCGTGTTTTAATTACTGGAGGTGCCGGTTTTCTCGGTTCTCATCTTTGCGACAGGTTTCTTGCCGAAGGAGACGAAGTAATTTGCATTGATAATTTTATTACCGGTTCGCCCGACAATATTGCCCATTTGTTTGGAAATAAAAAGTTTACATTCATTCAGCATGATGTAACAAATTATATTTATGTCGAAGGTAAAGTTGACTACATTCTTCATTTTGCTTCGCCTGCATCGCCGATTGATTACTTAAAACTACCTATTCAGACATTGAAGGTCGGCTCTCTCGGTACGCATAAAGCACTCGGTTTGGCAAAGGCAAAGAATGCCCGCTATCTTCTCGCCAGCACGAGTGAAACTTATGGCGACCCCGCCGTCCATCCCCAGCCGGAATCATACTGGGGCAACGTCAATCCCGTCGGATTCCGCGGCGTTTATGACGAGGCAAAGCGTTTCGCTGAGGCTATGACAATGGCATACCACCGCTATCATAAAGTTGATACGAGAATTGCACGTATATTTAACACATATGGGCCAAGAATGAGATTAATAGATGGGAGGGCGATTCCCGCTTTTATTTCACAGGCTCTCGAAAACAAACCCGTAACCGTTTTCGGCGACGGCAGCCAAACACGCTCCATTTGCTACGTTGACGACCTGATTGACGGCATTTACCGTTTGCTTTTGTCGAATGAAATTGAACCCGTTAACATTGGCAACCCGGACGAGCTTTCGATGTTCGAACTTGCCTCCGAAATTGTGGAACTGACAGGCTCAAAAAGCAAAATTGTCTTTAAAAAACTTCCTTCCGACGACCCAAAAGTCAGGCAGCCGGATATTACAAAAGCAAAAACGATTCTAAAATGGAAACCCAAAGTCAAACGTCAGGACGGATTAAAAAGAACGATAGAGGATTTCAGGAAAAGACTGAAATTGTAGTTTATTTTTTTCGTTCAAATTTATATCCTTTTTTTTGGTGTCACATTGAGCGTAGTCGAAATGTGCGTGAACAAGCATCCGGTAGTCTTCGACTCCGCTCAGACTGACAATGTTACAAGATAAACTTTAGACTATAGATTTTTATGAAAATAACTCAATTCATAATATTTTTTTCGATTGTACTCGTAATATATTCCTCCGCCAATTATTACATTTTTATCAGGGGCTGCCAGGCTTTGCAGGCTCTGCCACGACTGAAAATCCTATATTACGTCGTTTTCGGAATTTTATTCCTCTCTTATCTTGCGGCGATGTTTCTCGCCAGGAATTATCCTTCACCCCTGAGTGCGGCATTGGATTGGGCAGGCTCATTCTGGCTCGGGGCAATGGTTTATTTCTTCTTTTTTGTAATTTTCTGGGACATTATCAGGTTAATCAATTATTTCTTTCATTTTTATCCTTCATTAGTAACGGCAAATTATCCGCTGACAAAATTATATGTTCTCGGATTTACAGTTTTCACAGTTATTGCCGTTTTGCTCGGCGGCTTTATCAATGCGACTCATCCGGTCGTTAAAGAGCTTAACCTGGAAATAGACAAGAAAGCAGGTAAGCTTGAAAATTTAAGAATCGTATCCGTATCCGATATTCACATGGGTGAAATCATAGGCAGAAGCCGCATCTCGAAGCTTGCCGAAAGAATCAATAAACTCGAACCGGATATCGTTCTTCTCCCCGGAGACCTACTCGACCAGGATTTAAATTCAGTCCTGAAATACAAATCGGGCGAGCCTCTAAAAAATATAAAAGCAAAATTCGGAGTTTATGCAATCACCGGGAACCATGAATACATTGGCGGAATTAAAAAAGCCGCCGCTTACATCGAATCGCTGGACATTGTGCTTCTTCGAGACAGCACAGCCCTTATAGACAGTTCCTTTTACCTCATCGGCAGGGAGGATAGGGACAGCAAAAGATTTGCCGGCATAGGAAGAAAGACTCTCGTTGAGCTTTTGAAAGGTGTTGACAAAAACCTCCCCTTAATTCTGCTCGACCATCAGCCGTTTCATCTCGAAGATGCGGAAAAGAACGGAATTGACCTCCAGCTTTCCGGGCATACCCACCACGGACAGCTCTGGCCCTTCGGCTATATAACAAATAAAATCTACGAGCTGAGCTGGGGCTACAAAAGAAAAGGCAACACCCAATATTATGTCTCCTCCGGCTACGGCACCTGGGGACCGCCCATCCGCACAGGCAACACACCGGAAATCGTCTTAATCAATCTGACATTTAAATAAGAAATTGCATTGTCATCCTGAGCTTGTCGAAGGGTCTTCCCAAACCCTAAATCCTTAATCCTTATTCTAAAATTTTTATTGTCATTCCGTACTTGATACGGAATCCATAGCATATAACAAAATCAATAATAATTAAATATAACCTTGAATAACTCCGTAGGAGTTAAACATCAGTAATAAAGACAACACAAGCAAAGAAAGCAACTCCGTAGGAGTTGAACATTACAGACTTTATTGTCATTCTGAACTTGGTTCAGAATCCATTTAACCTTTCCTCTTGATTTATCTTTATAAATATATTAAATTGAGTATCCAAGATTGTTCAATTATTTTCATTAATATTTATGTCCAGATTCCTGATTGAGCAGTATCATAAGGAAGTCGAAAATATTATTGCTTATGGCGGCTCGAAAAAAGAAACTTCTATACGAATTGCATTCTCGAAACTCTTACAGGAATACTGCAGGAAAAAAGATTTTATCCTAATCCCCGAATTAGACTACAAAACTCCTTATGGTAAAATTGTCTTTCCAGATGGCACGGTTAAAGATGAATTACGGCTTACCTGGGGTTATTGGGAAAGCAAGGATGAAAAGGACAATCTTGATGATGAAATAATTAGGAAATTTGATAAGGGCTATCCCGATGATAATATACTTTTTGAGGATTCTAAAACTGCCGTTTTATTCCAGGCGGGACGTGAAGCCCTGCGTGTCCAGATGGATGATGATACTGCACTCGATAGAATCCTCTCTGCTTTCATTGGATATGAACGTGCCGAAGTCAATAATTTTCGTGAAGCCATTATTCATTTTAAGGAAGATGTTCCCAAGCTTGCCGAATATTTAAGGGAATTGATTGATGAACAATCTAAAAACAAAAATTATATTGTTTCGCGTAATCAATTTTTCGAACTCTGCAAGGAAACAATCAATCCCGATATCGTTCTCGAAGATATTCGCGAAATGCTCATTCAGCACATATTAACCGAAGATATTTTCAATTCCATTTTTGATGAAACCCAATTTCATAAGGAAAATAATATTGCATGTGAACTCGAAAAAGTTTTAATTACTTTCTACAAAGGAGACACAAAAAGAAAATTCCATGAACGTGTTAAGCATTATTATGCCGTAATCAAAGCCGCCGCTTCGGGTATAGCCAATCACAGCGAAAAACAAAAATTTCTCAAAATAATTTATGAGAATTTTTATAAATCCTATAATCCAAAAAAAGCCGACCGCCTCGTCTATGAACTATACGGCTTAACCGATGAGGAAATTAAAGTGGTGGAAGGAGAAGGAAAATGAAAGATATTAATAAAATTTTAAAAGAATTAAAGTTAGAACCTAAAAAAGAATGCTCAGGAATGAATATTATTGAGTATGAAACATACTTAAAAAAAACAGAAAATTATTTTACTAAATTCCAGATGCTTAAAAATGTATTTGGTGAGGATTTTTATAATTTTTATTTAAAGATAACATATATGAAAGATTGTTATGGAAATACAAATATTGATTTGGGAAGTCTATGGGACTCATATAATCAATTGTTCTCATCTGATAATATTATAATTTTATTTAATTATAATGTAATTTCAAAATTAACTGATTTTACTGATAGAATAGCTGAACTAATGGTAGATTATTTGGATATAATTTTCAATACTGAAAAAGATATTGATAAAATTAATGATAAAATAATGCTACCTATATTATCATTGTTTTCAATAGCATTTAAAGATAATGCACCTGAAAACATTAAAAAAGTATTTTTTTTATTTGTTAATTTTTTTGAACTTGTACAGATAAAATATAAATTTCTTATTAATAGATATATTTCTTTTGATTTATTAGAAAAGTGTTCAATATTAAGAAACATATACAAAGAAATTATTCGTACTGATTTATATAAATATCGTCAATTTCTTAATATAATGATTTTGTTTGTAAAAATATCCGATTATTCAAGCAGATTAAATAAATTAATATTTTATCAGAGTTATGAAAGTTTATATAAAGAAATAATCATTATTGATAAAGAGTTACAATTATATGATTTTTATAGTAGTGATATTTATAATTTTGAAAAAATTAGATATTATTATAAAGCTAAAAATAGAAATAAGTTTGGTAAAAGTATACTTTTTATTAGAAACATACCAATGTTCCTTACAGGTTATGGGGAAAAGCCACATTACTTAATATTTTTATTTTTATTTTTATTAATCTTTTTCCCAACACTTTATTTTATACCTTGTTTTGATTTTAATTTTAATAGCAATGTAGTTAATCTTAATAAATTCATATCTTATCTTTATTTTAGTTGTACTACAATGTTAACAATTGGATATGGTGATATTACCCCCAAAAATGAAATTACTATGTTGGTTGTTATGTTTCAACAAATAATTGGCTTTATAACAGCAGGAAGTTTTATTGCTTTATATTTAAGGAAATTATTTAGATATTAGCGAATAAATCACACAAATCACCGTTCAGACAACTGCGTCCCTACGAGAAAAATTTCCCTTCCTTGAGGAAGGGTCAGGGTAGGTGTAGAAAACACCATAATCACATAAATCACAGTTCAGACAACTGCGTCCCCGCATGAAAAAATTTCCCTTCCTCGAGGAAGGGTCAGGGTAGGTATAAAAAATTATAAATTAATCATTTCAAATTTATTGAAAATTGTAAATTAGAAATTTTAATTTATTTCGCCGGCTTCATTATTTCTATTTCGACCGTGCGGCAGAGGAAACGTTCTTCGGGAGTCGAATAGGAGTAAATGCCGAGTGGAAATTTCGTCGCTCCCATTCCTTCAATTTTTACTATGTTTGCTAACGGCATGATTGTTCTTACGGTATTGCTGATTTCCCGCGCCCGCATTTCGGATAAATACTGGTTAGTCTTTTCATTTCCCAGTATATCGCAGTAACCTGTAATCGAAATAGTCGAAGATTTGTCTGCGTTTTTGAGAAAGTCCTGAATTTGTTTAAAGTACAATCGTTCTACTATAAATTTTGAAACGTCAAACAGGGGAAGTACAAGCCTCTCAACCTGCACGGGGACAGTATCTCTTACTACATCAACATTTTTCAGTGAAATAGCCGAATTGCCCGCATTATCAAAAACTTTATATGATATACTGATTGGGGCTGTAGCACTCAACGAACGAAAATCGCGGGGAAGTGCATCATAGTACACATTAGAAGGCGAACCTTTACCGGCATCATGGACTGAAAGCTTGTCATAAATATTTGCCGCCAGGCTCCACCGCTTAGTTTCCTTAGAGCTTCCCTGCGGGTCAAATAAAACCAGTGCCGGCTCTATTTGCAGGGGCTCGAGATAGAATTGTCCCTGGACCGGAGCAAGAATTTCCGGGTCGTTCGAAGTGATTTCAACTCTCCGGTTTTCGGAATAGCCCATCTCGGAATTTGTCAATGTCCTGTCTTCGGGATAACAGTTATTTGCCGGAACTGCAACCAGGATTCTCGATTCCCTGATGTCAAATGTATTTACAATGTAATCTTTAACTGCTAAGGCCCTATTGTGAGCAAGCGAACAATTGATTTTTTCCGTAGCAGGGTCGGTAAAGCCTGCCAGAGTAATTGTCGAATTAGGATGAGAGAGCAATCTCGAGGCAATTATATTAAGTACATTGTGATTGAAGATTAATGAATTTTGCTCGATTTCCGATAAAGAAAAAGCTTTTTTCTTTGGTACTTTTATATATCTGTCAGGTATCTCCGAAGAATTGGAGCCAAAGAAAACATAAGGCAGAAGCGGATAAACATCCCTTCGCAACTGCACTTTTGCCTTAAATTCCTTCACCGGGGCGAGTTTTCTTCCAATAGAATCTGTTTCAAAAACATTGATGTTCGCCGATAAATTTCCGCTTCCGCCGGGTGTGTATAAAGTATCAACTCGATAAATATCTTCAACATGAAACAATGTATCTTTGCTTTTAATTTCTTTATGTGTAATGATGGGCTCACCGGCTGACAGATAATTTGAAGTGTATCTGTCGGAGTGGACAACAAGTGTGTCAATTTTATAATTTATATTTTTTAGCTCCAGGAGCCTCTCCGGGGAGTATTTCAACGAAATGCCAAAGTGCAGGGAATTTACGAGCCATTTATTATTTTGAGGCAATTCGTTAAGAACTGAAGTCAAGCCGTAATTAAAAAATATTTCCGGTGAAAGAAGGAGCGAGCCTTGCCTGTTTAACAAAAACTCATAGCTGATTCCAGCAACAGCCGAAGCATCGAATGAATTAATTTTTGAGAATGTACCGGAACCGACATTTTGAGTATTTTTCCCTGTTTGCGGAAAAACATATCCAACGGGTGTCAAAATTTTTTCTTCCTGTAAATATTTTTCATCAATAAATACTCCACCCTCAGCACCGGCATGTAAAAACAGCCTGTCAATAAGGCGCAAGCTTATAATCGGAGAAAGCGAAAAGGTTGTCAATGTAGCCTGGAGCCTCTGACTGACATTAGCATTAGCAAACACCTGCCCATTTTCAATTAATTTGTTATAATTATTAGTAAAAACCGCTGATTTATCATTGTATGAAGCCCTGATTCCGAACAATAACCAATTATTAAGTGGTAAGTCAAAAGTTAAACCGAAAGAATATCCAAGGCTTGAATCCGCCCTGTTCGTTTTACAGCAATAGCTGAATTCGGGAATTGAATTCAAGTCAACATAGTGCCAATTGAAAGCCGCATTTCCGAAAATGCCAAAACGTGGGTTCAGCCTGTCGGGGTCTTTAAATAATTGGCTAAAGCATTGACTTTGCAAACCCCAGATAAAAACAAATAACAAAAAAATTAACTTCGGTTTAGCTTTATTTTTTATGTAAAACAGCAAACAAACACCATGAATAATATTAAATTAAGATAATGTAATTTATATCAAAAAATCTGCCAAATAACTAAACAATTAAATATGAATAAAAACAAAACTCAAAGCGATTGATTTAATTTCAGTTAAAAAAAGTGTAAAGAAAATTACACACTTTTCTTTGAAATGACCTAAGTATTTCGTAAATTAGAAACAAAGAAATAATTAACATGAGTTTATAATTTGAATTATCGTTGGACTTTTAGATCGAAGCCTGATGAAAGTATTATCCAAAGTCTAAAGAGTTTATTAAAAATACCGGCAAGTTTAGCGGAGGTATTGGTTGCCAGAGGTGTTGAAAGTCAAGAAGATGCGAAAAAGTTCTTTGAGCCTTCTCTTGATAATTTACACGACCCATTCCTGATGGACGGCATGGAAAAAGCCGTTATGAGGATATTGCAGGCGGTCAAAAACAAAGAGCTAATCTGGATTCATGGCGATTACGACGTGGATGGTACGGCAAGTGCATCAATGATGCTCCTATTTCTAAGGGAAATCGGAGCAAATGTAGAGTATTATATTCCAAACAGAATTGATGAGGAATTCGGCTTAACTATTAAATCAGTTGAAAAAGCTTATCATAAAAATGTCGGTCTGATAATAACGGTAGATATTGGTATAACTTCAGTATATGCCCTCGAACTGACAAATAAATATAAAATTGATACGATTATCTGCGACCATCATGAGCCTGTTTATGAATTGCCTGATGTATTCTGCATTATTGACCCGATGAAACCGGGATGCGATTACCCATTTAAACACCTTGCAGCATGCGGTGTGGCATTTAAAATGCTACAAGGCATATCAATTAAGTTAAAATCACCTGAGAGGTCTAACGAGTATCTTGACTTTGTCGCAATAGCATCTGCTGCCGATATGGTGCCGTTAATAGGGGAAAACAGGATACTTGTTCATTTTGGATTAGAGCAGTTAAATACAAAACCCAGGCCGGGAATAAAAGGATTAATAGACTGTACGCATTTGAAATTGGGTACAATTGACACGTCAAGCATTATATTTTCTCTGGCTCCGTTAATCAATGCCGCCGGAAGAGTAGGCGATGCACGCTGGTCTGTAGAAATGATGACCAAGAAGGACGAGGTCGAGTCTTTCCAGATAGCTCAGAAACTTGAGCGCGAGAACAGGCGCCGCCGAACATTCGATGAAATCACATTTGAGGATGCTATTCCTATGGCTGATGATATCCTCAAGAAAAATCCCAAACTTAAATCAATCGTGTTGTACTCATCGAAGTGGCATGCTGGTGTTATAGGTATAGTAGCATCACGCCTCGTTGACAGGTATCATTTGCCTGTCGTGCTTTTGACAAATTTCGAGCCGCCCGAAGGGCACCCGAAATTTAAAACAGGCGGAGTTCTGGCAAAAGGCTCTGCAAGAAGTATCTACGGATTCGACCTCCACAAAGCATTAAGAGTATGTGAGCATTTGCTTCTCGAATTTGGCGGTCATAAACATGCCGCAGGACTCTCACTCGAAATTGCCAGGATTCAGGAATTCAGGGAAGCATTTGAAGAAATTGCCCAGGAACAGATTTCTACAGAGATGCTTGTCCCGGAGATCGTCATTGACGCCGAATTGAAGTTGTCCGAATTATGCCCTGCATTTTTAGCAACGCTGAATAAATTCGCACCCTACGGATTTGATAACAACAAACCTATTTTTTATTCTAAAGGGGTTACTTCTTCCAACGGAGTAAAAGTAGTAGGAAAGAACCATCTTAAGTTCAGGGCTTTCCAGTCTTTTGAAATAGATGCAATCGGATATAATCTTGCCGATAAAATAAATATTTGTACCTCCGGAAGACCTTTTTCGATTCTTTATAATATTGAAGAAAGCTATTACAACGGCTCCACATATACTCAACTAAAACTAATAGACATTCATGCCGATGAATAATGATTACTCAGGAAACCGCAGAATACTTCCTCGAAGAGATTAATAATATCTATAATTCAAAAGAAATAGATTGCAGGAAAAAACTTCTGCAATTAAGAGGTGTTTACAGGAAGCTGTTTACAATGCTGACCGAAAATGAACCCCAGTATTTTTCATCGGTATTTGCAAGAACCGTTTTTGCCGTTGATAAATACAATGTACCGGCACAATTAGCAGACAGAATCAGGAAATTCAGGTGGTATGCAAACAGACATGCAAGGAATAAATCTCTGAAGTGCAGTGACAAAGATGTGAATTTCGGGTACAGTACTTTGTTTGAAGCAATCGGATTTTTTTCCGGCGGGAAAATAAAAAGTAATTTAGATGATGTAATCTTTAAAGATATTGTTGAACCTTCAATTAAAATAAATTCGAAAGTTGAAAATGTTCCTTTAATAAGGGCAGTTGTAATAGAAAAGGGTCCTCTTGGCATTGATGTCCAATACAATACTGAAGAAGCAGAGTTAATTTGCGATGCTGAAGAATATGGGAAAATCACAGTTTTATTGAAAGAACCCTGGCTCGATGTTTATAAAAATTCATGGAAAGGTGCTGTCCTAAATATTTTCGATGTTAAAAGAGTTCCCGGTAAGATTAGTACTTTCAGGAGTGCTACAAATACGTTGCTGGTCCTGGAGCCGGATAATCTTGTTGATGTAACCGATATTGCGGAATGTTTCCAGTACAACGGCTCGAATGCTTTGATTTATTTTCTCTCAAAATTAAAATTGAAATTCTCGAATCCCAAAGCCGTGATGGGAAATATCGTCAATTCATGTTTCGATGAAATTCTCAATAATCCGGAAGCTAATTTTGAAGATGCTTACGAAAATGCCCTCAGGACAAAGCCTTTGCAGATTTACGCAATAGCATCAGATGAACCGGCTGCAACAAGACTTATCAAGGAGGGAGTAAGAAATCATTTCGATAACCTTATGAAAATTTTATCCGGTTTGGATTATGACAGGTACAGCATCGAACCTACCTTTATATCATCCGATTACGGCTTGCAGGGCAGGCTTGACTTATTAATAGAGTTTGATAATGAGAACAACAGAAAGAATATAATCGAATTAAAATCGGGAAAAGCACCCGGGAAAGATATGAAGATTGCTCTGCCCGGAGGTGGATTTGCGAAAAGCGGTATCTGGGAGAATCATTATATACAGGCAATTTGTTATAATCTTTTGCTCGATTCGACATTCGAGCATCGCACGGGAACTTCCCAGATTCTTTATTCTCAGACCGAAGACGAGCCTTTGCGTAATGCACCGAATATTATACATAAGAAGCAGGAAGCAATTGCCCTGAGGAATAATATTGTTGCTTACGAAAGACATCTTGCCGAAGGTGATTTCTCTTTGTTTGACAAATTCAATAAGGAAGATTTCGGATATGTTCCGAAATTCGATGAAGAAGAACTTGCCAAATTTGAGAAGTTTTATAATAATTCGGACAAGCTGCTTATAACATATTTTCAGAATTTCATTTCTTTTATTCTGAAGGAATCACGCTCAATGAAGCATGGGACAAACAGCTCCCGGAGCAACAAGGGATTTTCTTCTCTCTGGAAAGATACAATAGAGGATAAAGAAAATTCATTTGATGTTCTTTCTTATTTACAGCTTTTAAAGGAAGAATCTGACTTTGACAATTTTCATTTGGTTTTCAAAAGAACCCTGAGAACACCTGATGTTACTTCATTTCGTAAGGGCGACATCGGAATTTTATACAGAATTAAAAACGGCAGTATTACCGAGCCCCTGAAGCAACAAATATTAAAGTGCTCCATAAAAGAAATAGGTAATGAAAAAAATAAAGTCAGCCTGAGAAACAAACAGGCAAATTCGGATTTGCTCGACTCTGACGAACTTTGGGTGATTGAGCCGGACTACATTGACTCATCAACGAGGAACCTTTTTCAATCGGTTTACAGGCTGATGCTGGCTGATGAAATTAAAAGAAAAATTATTCTCGGCCTGAGAAAACCCGAGTTTAATGAAATTGAAAACAATGATAATGAATATCTGAATGAGCCTCAGAAAAGGATTCTTGCAAATGCATTATCTGCGAAAAATTATTTTTTGATTCAGGGACCGCCGGGAACAGGCAAGACGGCATACATGCTGAAAGCAATCACGGAAGCTTTATACCGGAAAGATAGAAGCAATCTCCTGCTTCTTGCCTACACAAACAGAGCTGTGGATGAGATTTGCACGGCACTCGATGATTTATTAACCGAAAATATTTATGATTCAACCGATACCGCTTTCGATTATTTGCGTCTTGGCTCGAAGGAATCAACCGAGAACGATTCGAGGCTGATTGCTCACCTTGCGGAGACGATGGAAATACGTGAATTGTTCAGCCTGGTTAAGCGAACGAGAGTTTTTGTTTCTACCGTAACTTCGGCAATAACTAATCCCGAACTTTTCCAGATAAAAAAATTTAATATTGCAATTATTGACGAAGCTTCGCAAATACTCGAACCGCAGATTGCCGGGATACTCACGATGGTTGATAAATTCATAATGATTGGCGATGAAAAACAGCTTCCTGCTGTTGTCGTCCAGCCAAAAAACACAACTGATGCTTCAAGCGAAGAACTTGAAAAAATACATTTGATAAATCTTGCAGGCTCTCTTTTCGAGAGGTTAATCAGGTGTTGTATTATTAACGGATGGAATGAGGCTTACGGAATGTTGACTCATCAGGCGAGAATGCATGAGGACATACAGGATTTTGTCAATAACAGGTTTTACGACGGCAATCTTCAAATAATGTATCCCCGACAAAAAGAACCCTGGAGAAGGTTTGATAAGAATTCAGGAAATATAATCGAAAGACAATTATCATCGTCCCGTGTCCTTTTTTTTGAATCCAAACCTGAAAATAATTCTAAAGTTCATAAGGCAGAAGCAAAGAAAGCGGCAGAGATTGTAAAAATTATTTATGAGATATATGGTAAAAGTTTTAATGAAAGGACTGTTGGAGTAATTGCTCCTTTCAGGGCACAGTGTGCGGAGATTTACAAAAACTTACCAAAAGACATAGCTGATTTGGTAACTGTCGATACGGTCGAAAGATTCCAGGGTTCACAGAGAGAAATTATTATCATTTCATTCGCGATAAACAATCTCTATGAATTGAAGAACATGCAGTCAATGCTCGAAATCGGCGATATAAAAATTGACAGGAAGCTGAACGTGGCATTGACAAGGGCGAAGGAACAGTTAATTCTTCTCGGAGTCGCAGGTGTCCTGTACTATTCACCGATATTTAAAGATTTGCTCGAGTTTGTGAAAGGAAAGGGAGGGTATTATGATTTGAGTATAATTAGTTAATTTGTTTTTTAACTATTTTGTAAGTGAATAATTATGAAAAGTAAATATGGTTTCTCTATAGGCGAAAGGGGTAAGTTTTATAATAAGGATGCAGTATTTAATATTTCCATTTACCTTGAACCCGATGTCGAAAAATTTCTGGAAAAAATAGTCAAGAAAAAGAATAAAATTGTTCAGGAAATGGTTAATGTTGTTATTAAGGATAATATGAAATTATCCAAAACATTATCATTATAAGTTATATAAAACTTAAATACCTGATTTTAATTTTTTAAGTACTTATTATCTTATATATCTATATCCTTCATCGCCATAGTATTCATCATATTCATCTCTGTCCGAAGCTTTTGATTCGTCTGTTTCTTTTGAAACCGGCAGAACATAAATTTCGAGATTTTTATTTACGTATTCCTTCGGGATTTGTATGATAATCTTGTCTGAATCCGATGTTTCAATTGTCCTGTACATTTTATTTGTCAAAAAAATAATTTCAAAATTTTTTACATTTATTTTCACAACCGCTAAAGCTCGCCCGGATAATACTATTATAACTTATACGGACATCGTCAACAAACGAAGCCATCGCAAAGCGGGCTTTGAAAAACTTCCCTTTTACAGGGACTTATGTTTTAAAGTGTAAAGTTAAGAATTATATAGGCATTTGCCTATGCATGCAACATTGCTGGTGTTTTCGGGTACGTTTAAGAGGTTTCAAGGAAGTAGCAGAAGAAATTGAATAAACCGGGTTACCGGTAAATGAGTTATTCGCCGGTGAGCTTAGTCCCGGCGGGATTTCCGCGTTACGAAACAAGTATAGTAACATTTTAAACTCCGTTAAAAATAAAAAATAATTTATTGTTGGGATTTAACGAAAGTAATGCTTCGATATTTTATTAAAAGATGAATTTTGTTTTCTTTGTTTGAAAGTATATAAAGGTAATATATTAAACTAACTGTATCCTTGCCTCAATTTCTTCAAGATATTCCATAAGTTTAGATTCTACTTCATCAAAGGATTCCAAAACAACAAGTTCCTGCCTGAGGACAGAATTGTTATAAATACCTTTGAGATAACCGGAATAATGTTTGCGAAATTCGTATAAACCGCGTGGCAAACCTTTGTATTCTATTGTCAGCCTAAGATGTTCGAGGCATGTCCTGATACGTTCTTCGACCGACGGTTCTTCCTGTAAATCGCCCGAATCCAGCAACTTCACGGCATTCTTAAAGATAAAGGGATTACCTATTGCCCCTCTGGCAATCATAACGGCATCACAGCCTGTTTCTTCGAAAGCCCTTTTTACATCCTGTGGTGTAAAAATATCCCCATTGAGAATGACCGGCATTTTTGCTATGCTTTTAACAAGAGGGAGCCAGGACCAATCCGCATTTCCTTTCATACCCTGTTCCCTCGTGCGGCAGTGGACTGCAAAAGCGGCAACCTTTGTTTTATTCAGCAATTCTGCAACTTCAAGAATCTTAATGGTGTTTTTATCCCATCCAATACGTGTTTTTACAGTCAGTGGAATACTTATTGATTGAGCAACTTTTTCAGCCATGTCCGCAAGACGGGCAGGTTCCTTAAGAAATGCAGCACCTGCATTGTTGTTAACGACCTTTTTCACCCAGCAGCCAAAATTAATATCAACAATATCGGCACCGGAATCCTCACAGATTTTTGCCGATTCTACCATAGAATCAATTTTATCTCCAAAGATTTGCACAGAAACAGGACGTTCTTCTTCAATAATATTCATTTTATCAAATGATTTTTTTACATTTCTTATCAAAGCTTCGGATGCAATAAATTCAGTATAGACCAATCCCGCTCCCATCCTCTTACATATCACTCTGAACGGGAGGTCAGTTACTCCTTCCATAGGTGCAAGGAATAATGGACGTTCGATATTTACGTTGCCTATTATCAATTTAACTTGTCAAAATAATAATAAAACTACGACAATTTTTGCTTATATTTATTTTATAACTAATGACTTGTAACTTGTATTTATCTGTATTATGAGTGTTTTTATTCCGGATTTCAAAAAGGCTCTAAATAAAAATTTTTATAAAAGAGATACTGAAACCGTAGCACGGGATTTAATCGGCAAAATATTGATTAGAAAACTCGGCAACGGTGATACGCTTACAGCAAGAATTATTGAAACCGAAGCATATTTGTCAGAGGGAGACTTAGCAAGCCATTCTGCAAACGGAAAATCGAAAAGGAATGCAGCTATGTTCGAAGAAGGTGGAATAATCTATATCTATAAAATTTACGGCATACATCATTGTGTAAACATTGTTACAGGAACAGCAGGTAAAGGTTGTGCTGTTTTACTCAGAGGCTTAGAGCCGTTATCGGGAATTGAGACAATGCTAAGGTTAAGAGAAACAAACCAAATTAAATCTCTTTGCAAAGGACCGGGAAATGTTGCCAAAGCTTTTGGCTTCAAACCCGAAGACAATTTTAAAAGCATAATCGGTGAAAATTTATTCGTGCAGGAAACTGAAAATAATATACCTGAAATTATTTGTACAAAAAGAATAGGCATAACAAAATCTCCCGAACACTTACTTAGGTTTATTATTAAAAATTAAATCTCAGAATAGCATGTAATCCACAGGAATATTATATAATTTTTTTTATTAGGGATTGCAAATTAAATTATTTATATTAATAATAGAAAAGAATAGAATTACTTTTTTTTATTTTTAAAGATGTTTTATTATGAGAAATATATTACTAATCCCAATAGCAGTATTAATCTCTTTTACACAGTCTAAAGCACTTCCTCAATTTTCCATGCTCACAGGTAATAAATGCATTAATTGCCACATAAGTTCAGAAGGCGGAAAAGAACGGAACGGGCTGGGATGGTACACCAGAAGTGATATCGGATTACTCGCACCTGATGATATAGGAATAGGAAAAATTTTCCGGAAAGTTGCCGGTACAAACGAATTTTTTAATAAAAAAGTAATTTTCGGATTTGATTTCCGCTATCAGACTGCATTAATTGGCACCGAAAGAAAATATTTCGGAATGCAGGCATCACCTTATCTCGTTGTAAGACCGCTTGAATGGCTAACAACAGGAGGAAGCTACGATTTATTTTATAATTTTAATATAGCTCCCTGGCCCGGTCAGCAAAAATGGTCGGCTTTTGTAATTTTACAGCCCGGGCTGACAATGCCTTCTCTTAAAGCTGGATACTTCGAGCCACCTATCGGAATGAATTATGATGACCACACTTTACTCATATCGCAGGAGATATTGGGTTCACAAGGTCATTATTTTCCTGTTCAAATGATTCCTCCCGATTATGCTGAATATGGTGCAGAAATAAATTACGAGGGTTTGAAATGGTTAAGCCTGACTGCGGGGTTATTCAATTCAAACAACCTGGCTGATATTTATGCCGGTGGAACATCAAACCTTGCCGATTCAAATACTGTCTCTGCGGCATTCAGGGCTTCTGTCTGGCAGAGGTTTTTTGAAAACAAATTAAATCTCAACCTTGGTGCATCTTATTTTACAAATTATGATTTTAATATAACGGCTGTTTTTCTAAATGCCGGCCTGACTGACAATCTAACTCTCCTGACAGAAATTCTTTGGTCTGATAAATCAGGAGTAAGAAAAACCAGGAATTACCTGATTGGAGCAACATATCAACTATTCGATTTTTTATTGCTCGAAGCCCGATACGAAGGCGGCCGGACCGATGACAATATTAATTCCGTAATGAATGCCAATCAATATGTTGCCGGATTACAATTCTTTCCTTTTCCATTTATTGAATTTCGTCCTGAATACAGGGTATTTAAGCAGGAATCGGGCACACAGTCACAATTTGCTGCACAGTTGCATATTTTTTATTAATAAATTTATGACAAGTTCATGGTGATAAAATGAAATGGAAATTATTTTCAATTATTTGTTTCCTCCTTATTATTCCCCTACTGCTAAAATGGTATGCAGACTGCAGAGACCTGGGTGAAACAATAATATTTTCTCAAGATAAAAAAGAAATTATTACAAAAACGATGGACCCGCTTTTCGGTACACAAATTTCGTCAACGCAGTGGAGGAATGGTTTCTGGCTTGGCTTGCTTCCCGGCGACGATTCATTTTCATACCGATTATTGCTTGGTGTCCTTCCAATCGGAGGAATACTAATAGTTGCTGGCGGAGCAGGATTTTTTATGAATCATCTTCAAAAGAAGAAAAAGAAAATTTCGCAAGAGAAAAAATAATAAATATCATCAGGATAAAATAAATCCTGACTTTATCTGAATATAATAATTTTCTTTACGGATTTCTCTTTCCCGTTATCCAAGTTATAATAATACAATCCGTTGCTTACACTATTCCCGTCGTTATCTTTACCATCCCATGCCACACTATGAGACCCGTTGGAGTAATGTCCCTTCGCTAAGCATTTAATTAATGTTCCACGAATGTCAAAGATATTCAAAGTTATCCATGATGATTCCCGTAATGAAAATTTTATAGTCGTGTTATTATCAAAAGGATTAGGATAATTTTGGCTTAACAGCTCATCATTGTTCTTTATATTATCTTCAACCGCCAGTGCAGGTGTGCAATATAAAGCAAAAGAGCCGCTTGCATGAATTGAATTGCTGATACAATTAAGATTCTTCAACCATGCATTGAATTCCTGCCATCTGAGAAATTTGTATTCAGCACTATATGTGTTCTTCTCGCTTTGAGCTTCGATAACACTGAAGTCAGAGTTTTGTGAACCAAGATTATAATTATTATCATCTGCAATATAAAAATTGACCTTTCCCCCCGGTGTTTCAAATGTTGTATTTGTATTTGCCAAATCATCGAATAGTACATTCCATTTAATTACCTGCGACTCAACATCAAATTTCACTTTGACAAGATATTCATCCTGGGGAACATCGAAATATGGTACAGACGCGGGAGTTACAATGGTTTTATGATTTGCCGCTTTAAGCGTGTAAGAATGTTCACTCCCGACTTGTGGTTTATCTATCAATAATACGACCTGGTTATCGGTTATGGGAAAATTTCCCAAAGATGAATTCATACGGGCATAATAAGTTCTGTCTGAACTAACGCTGAATGAAGCTTTACCTTCATTATCGGTTATTGCATAGGCATCAATAAATATAGTGGTCTCATCAAGTGTACCTTTAACTGCAAGATAAACAACCGCTCCGTCAATAGGCTGATTGTTGCTGTCAAAAGCATAAACATTAATAGTACAAGGATGCTCGGAATACGCTTCTGTTGCCGGGACACTTACTCCATCGCTTCGGCGCATCGTTATTGAACCGAATTTTTTACCCCATCCTTTTTCATAGCAGAGATTGTTTTTATAAGAATTATTAACAGGCTCCCATTGCCACCATCTTTCATCCCAAAACTCATTCCATACATGGTCAGAAGACAATGCTTCGATTCCTCTTGCCGGAATAAGGCATGCACGGGCGGCGGCGGCGGTAATATCTTCATGTTCACCGCATCTGCCGATATGGAGTGTATATATTCGAACAGGCTGGTGAGGTCTTTCAGTTCCTGACGTAAAATCCATGACGTCATTTATCCATTTGTTTACTGCTTTTACTGCCTGTGGTAAAGAATCCGTTTCATCCCAAAGCACATCGCATACCGATACACTATCCTTTAAAACCGGGAAATAGTTACCTGTAGTGTCAGGTTTTTGTTCGGTATGATTATATAGATAATCCCTCCAGAAAACTCCATTCGGAGGATAATCTATATTTGTTTTATGGTCATTGTTATACTCGATAAAATAAGGATTAACGTATGTATCTATCTCATCGGTTATCTTTGGATGAACCAGGTACATATAATATATGTCCCTTGGAACTTCAACCTGAACCTTTTTTGAATTTGAATCAATCTTCCAGTATTTTACCGTCGAATAGTAATTATCATCTGTTTCAGAGTTTCCGTAATCAATAATATCAACATATTTAAGGTCTGAATCATGAGAGTATAATTCTTTTGCATTTTCGACAAAAAGTTCAGGAAAAGATATATCCATTTCCAAAAACTCCGGTGTCGAGTATGCTATTGAATAGGCAATCTCGTCAATGTAAGGGTCATTGGCATTATTAATAACATCTGCATACGACTTTTGACTAACCGCTTTGAGCCTCGAAAGAGTATATTCGAGCTGCGGACGAAGCCATTTCGGGGCTTTCTTCACTGCGTTTACCGCATCCATGCACAAATTGAAAGGAGAAATAAATACCAGGCCTCGCGTTGAACCGGTATTAATTTTTACCCCAAGATTAGCACCTGCAGGTATAAATGAATTGAAATAAACAGAATCAAGCAGGATCCATGAACTTCCATCCAAAGGAGTATTTTGTATTTCTTTTATATCGTTAATTTTAATATTTTTTAAGGGAGGCTTGTATTCTTCAGCCCTGCCAACCGATATAAAAGTTTTTTGACCAATACATG
>DAHXMP010000362.1 GCA_027371665.1 Bacteroidota bacterium
GGGTCGCTATAGTGATAATCATTTATCCGGAAAAGTGCGTTTAAGGAAAAAATATTATTCTCGCTTTTCAGCCATGACAGCGATGATGTCGAAATCAATTCCTTTTCTTTGAGCCGTGCAAAAGCATTTTCGACATTATTCTGTAGAACAGCCCCGGGAGAACCTCTGTCCGATATTCTTCCGATAGCCCTCATTGAATAATTCCAAAAGCCGGGTCGTGAATTTAGACCTATTGAAAAAACTTCATTTTCAAAGTCTGCATTGTTTCTGTGTAAAGTCTCGGTTTCTCCGTATTCAAGAGCTTTAAAAGGATAATCTCCTTTTGATTTATTATAATCAATATAAGCGTCTATTGCCGCACCAGGAGTAATAATTTTTCCCAAAATGCCGCCAGTCAAGTCTTCGTAAGAACCATATGTAAATCTCCCATGAACAGAATTATTTGTATCAAAATTTTCTGTAATTAAATTTACTATACCACCGATTGCATTTGCTCCGAACAAAGCGGAATTGCCGCCCCTGACAATTTCAATATCGTTTAATAAATCCGTCGGAATTATGCTCAGGTCTGTGATGCCGTTCTGGCTGGAATTTATTCTCATTCCGTCGAGCATGATTACGGTTTGCTGTGCTGTTGTGCCACGCAAAGAAAGTGTTTTAAATCCTCCCATTCCACCGTAATTTTTTATGAAGGCTCCCGGAATGTATTGCAGGGCATCGGATAACTGAATTGTACCGAGTTTTTCGAGTGCGTTTTTATTTATGTTTGAATAAGCTGAAAATTCACTGCCGGGGCTTTTATTAATTCTACTCGAGATAACCAGAACTTCGGGAAATTTCTTCGATACGGAATCCTTCGGTTCATAGCTTAATGCCATTTTTGTAAATGAGCAAAATAGAACAATAAGAAGAAAGACAGAAAAATTGTTCCTGCAATTTCCCGGCTTTGTTATAACAATTTTGAAAAAATAATTAAACATCCAATTCATTACACACAGAACTGAACAAAATCCTTTTCATTAGAAAAGGTAAACAATTATTTCAACGATGGGGAAATACCTGATTGAAATTCGCAGATTCGATTTTTCAATCGAATTGCTTAAGATAAGATTAATCCGGTTTTTCCTCAATGCATCCGTTGACGCGAATGTCTTATACAAAAAGTATAAACCAAAGAGCATTACAGGCAGGTCTTCTGACTTGGGCATCATCCCTGTTTTTCGCCTTCCCGATTACAGTGGCTGCTTTCGCATGAAAAACAAGTACACCCTCACAGCGGCGTAACCGTACAGGTATTTCACCTGTTTCCCTCTTCGAGCCTGCATTTCAAATTCAAAACACAGGTTAACCCGCAATGATTAATTCAAATTTATTTATTTATTTTCTCAGTTCCAAATTTCGTTTTATTTTATAAACAAAATTGCGACGCCGATAACGGTAATAAAAGCTCCAGCAACGGATTTCCATGATAGTTTCTCTTTATGAATAGCAATCGAGAGGGGGAGCATTATTATCGGGATTGTTGACATCAAGGTTGTAGCGATTCCGATTTTTGCATAAATAATTGCAAAAAAACTTAATGTAATTCCGACATATGGCCCAATGACAGAACCTATGAGAACCATGCCGAGAGATTTTATATCTTCTCTGTACACTTTCAACGGATTCTTGTACTTTTTTAAAATAATGAATAAGGGAATAAGAATAATAGTAGCAGTAACAACTCTTATGAAAGTAGCGTACAATCCGTTAATATCACCGGCGATGTAAGCCATCTTAGCGAAAATTACACCGACACCCTGTCCTGCAGCACCTATGAGTGCATAAATGACACCTTTCTTTGTTATCTTAAATTTTGTATTTTCCGTTCCCGGTTTTCTTTCCAAAATAACTAAAAAGATTCCTGAGAGAGTTACCACCATTCCAAGTATTGCAAACCAGCCGAGAGTTTCACCGATTACAAGATATGCCAGTACAGCGGCTATTCCCGGATTGATTGACATAATTAGAAGGCTTAGTCTTGGCCCTATTGTTTCGAATGATTTGAAAAGAAATGTATCGCCAATGACAAGGCCTATAAATCCGCTTAAAGCAAGGTAAAAAATCTGAACAGGTTGTGCCGATAAATTAATTCTGAAAGCAAGTAAAGTAATAGCAAGAAAAACAGCACTTATTATTAATCGCGATATAATTAGTTGGATAGTGCCTACTCTCAGTGCTACTGCTGTAAAGATATATGATGATAAAGACCATGATGTAGCTGTCAGCAAAGCACACAATTCACCCCAAAATTCCATTAATCTATTACCAAAAAGTCAAAAACATAATAATTACATAACAAATCGTACTATTGTAAATTACCATTATTGCTCATAATTTAAAAACAAAAGGATGTTTTAATTGTTGATTACTCAAATTTGATTTTTTAACTCTAACCGGGGTACCTGATGAAAAATATCTCTCTTCTTTTTATCGCTTTTATATTTTGTTTTATTAGTATCCATGCACAGAATCAGGTTGATTCATTAAAGAAAAACGATTGGATTTTTGGCGGGAGTTTATTAATGCGTTCAGAACTTGACGGCAGGGATTTTAATAATAAAACATACCCGCCGACATATACAATTATGAGGACGAGGGTAAATGTCGGGAAATCAATCTTCGATAATATT
The DNA here is from genome assembly GCA_027371665.1 of Bacteroidota bacterium. Taxonomy (GTDB): domain Bacteria; phylum Bacteroidota; class Ignavibacteria; order Kapaibacteriales; family UBA2268; genus DAHXMP01. The sequence goes on from DAHXMP010000362.1 coordinate 2,673, forward strand.
TCTTTTTTTGTTCAGCTACAGGATTCAAGAGTTTGGGGACAAACTGCAAATCCTACAAAAAGCATTGCTAATATTGACCTGCATCAGGGCTATATAAATATTTCTAATATTTTTGGAGAGCCGTTAAATGTACTTGCCGGGAGATTTGAGCTTGCTTACGGAAACGGCAGAATTTTAGGAGCAAGTCCCTGGAATTATGTCTCGCGTGCTTGGGATGGTTTTAAAATAAGTTTTGAAAAAAAGATGTATTCAGCAGATTTATTCAGTTTGACAAATACAGCACTTACAGACCCGGATAAATTTCCATATTTGTCAAAGCCGGATACAAGTTATAATATTTATGGCTTCCATGCTGCATTTAATCCTGATGAATCTAACAAAATATTTTTCTTGTGCATCTATGATAATAATAACAAAAAAACAGACGGGATTAATAATGATGCAGGGCTTTGGACAGCAAACCTGAATTATGATTTAAATTCAGGGAAGTTTTATGCGGGATTGGAAGGTGCTTATCAAGCAGGGCGGCTTTATTTAAACGGTAAAAATAAAGAAGCATCTTCATATTTGGGCGCAATTAAATTTCAGTATTTGCTTAATCCCCTTATAGTTTCATTGGAAGGAGATGTTGTCTCCGGAACAAAATCAGGCGATACGGTTAACAACAATACATTTTATCGCCCTTATGGAACAACTCATCAATTTTATGGCTACATGGATTATTTCCAGGGTGATTTGACAAAATCAACTAATAATCTCGGTCTGAATGACTTGAATCTGAAGTTTAAATATACTCCAAAGAGTGGCAAATTTAATGCTGAACTTCAGGGCTGGTACTTTATAACAAATCAAAAAAGCAAAAGTGATAATAACTCACTCGGTGAAGAAATTGATATGGTATTAAGATACAATTTTTTGGAAAATGCTCTGATTGAGTGGGGAGGAAGCGTATTTTTCCCCGGTGAAGTTATGAAAGAGATTTATTCAGCACAAAAATTCCGGGATGCTTCTTTTTGGTCTTATGTCAGGCTCGATGTAAAATTTTAAGTTACAGAATAGTTCATCCGTATGGATTGAATATAAAAACAACCATGAAAAACAGGCTCAAAGCCATAATTACGCGTCTCGACATTTCAGGTGATTTTCCTTTGAATCCGTTCCAGATGTAAGCAAGCCAGTAATTAACTGCACAAAGCGTTAATGTCATCAGGAAGACACCATACCAATTTACATTATTGCCGACAAACTGCCTTAAACCGAAATTGACTACAGATCCATAGACAATCATCAAATGGAAAACATAAACGAATAATGACTCCTGCCCGCAAAGCCTCATTACATCACCTATTTTCCTGTTTTTATAGAAATCTTCTATCAGGTATAAAATGGAAAATGTCATTACCGTTCCGCCAAGCCTGAAAAAAGTATGCTGAGGCGATCCTTGCCACCAGTCGGGAATCCCCATGAATCCTTCGGTTATGTGCCGTGTGGCAAACAACAAAGCCGCTACGACAAAACCTGAAACGGCAACAATAATCGAGAATTTCTTTTTGTCTTCGATTTTATAAAAAAGAGCAGTGAAAGCGGCTCCTGCAAAATAATATGCTGACCAGGGGAAAAGCGGAAACTTTGATACAGGCGGTGCCATAAGATATGTTGCGATATACGGTGGAAGAAAAGACATCGCATTGAGGCTTCTTATCCAGGGTGTTAAGAAGATAAATAAGATTGCAATAATTAAAAATATGTAGGGCAGAATTTTGTTGTTTCGAATTATTAGAAAAATTATTAAAGCCAGGACTGCAGAGATAACAATTGCATTGAGAACATCGCACTGGAAGAATCTTATCAGTTCTGCCATTGACATTCCTGAGAATTTTTTAAATGACAAAGTAGGTAACTGAAGCCAGTATGCCATTAGAAAAATGAAACCGAGTCGCCTGAGGTAAATCCATATGGGTGCTTTGAAACTCCTGTAATCATCTCCCTTTCTCATAGCGGCGAGCCAGAAACCGCATCCGGCACAGAAAATAAATGCAACAGCTACATAACCGTTGGATATGTTCAGCCATGTATAGAAAAAACCTGTTTTAAGATAATTGAACAAATTCGCATCAACGACGTGTGTTTCTATCATCCACAGGACGGCAATGCCGCGCATTACATCAATAAATATTAGACGATTTTTTTTAGATGGTGCTAAATCGGGCATATTTGTTATGAATTTTTAAAAATATATTTATGACTTTAATTTATTTGCCAAATATAAATATAAAATAAATATTTCTTCAGTAAAATTATTGATTCTAGGTAACATTTAAATCAAAATCTTTTAATTATTTTGCAAACTTATGTTTCTGCAAAGAATTTTCAGTTATAGTTTTTAATGACTAAGAATTATATTTATGGCGGATAAGTCTGAAAATGAAAATAATGTAAGTGGAGAAGAACCCCAAAAGGAAATGGGCTTTCTCGACCATCTGGAGGAATTGAGAAAACGTATTATTTATGCAGTGATTGGTATTGTAATCGGGTGCATTATTTCGGGTGTTTTTATTAATGATTTAATGGAGTGGATTCTTCTCAGGCCGGCAACGGCAGCAGGGCTATCACTCCAAAACCTGCGTCCTTTCGGCCAACCCTTTTTATATTTTAAGGTCATTTTTATCGGTGGTCTGATAATTTCAATTCCTTTTATACTTTACCAGCTATGGAAGTTCATAGCACCGGGATTGTATAAAAAGGAAAGAAGATGGGTCAGTAAAATTACATTTTTTACATCGTTGTGCTTTTTCATTGGGGTATCCTTTTCATATTTTCTCATGATTCCCGTTATGCTGAAATTTGCCGCCACATTTGGCTCGAGCGATATTAAAAATATAATAGACATAAATGAATATTTCAGTTTTATTACGATGATGGTACTCGCATCCGGAATTGTATTCGAGATGCCAATGATTTCGTATGTGCTATCGAGATTTGGGATTCTGACACCGAAATTTCTCAGGAAATACAGGAAACATTCAATCGTTGTGATTTTGGTAATAGCGGCTGTATTAACCCCGACTCCGGACCCGTTTAACCAGTTGATTTTTGCTTCTCCCTTATTCCTACTTTATGAAATAAGTATCTTCGTTTCTAAAGTAGCACAGAAGAAATTTGAAAAAAA
>DAHXMP010000364.1 GCA_027371665.1 Bacteroidota bacterium
TAATCGTAAATTTCGGTAACCGTCCCAACCGTTGAGCGGGGATTGTGGCTGATTGACTTCTGGTCTATGGAAATCGAGGGGGACAAGCCTTCAATAGAGTCCACATCGGGCTTTTTCATAACTCCCAGGAACTGCCTTGCATAAGCTGAGAGACATTCGACATAGCGTCTCTGACCTTCGGCATAAAGGGTATCGAAAGCAAGACTGGATTTCCCGGAACCGGAAATGCCCGTAATAACAATGAATTTATCACGCGGCAGGTCAACGTTAACATGCTTGAGATTATGCTCCGATGCCCCGCGCACCATTATTGACGACAAACCGTTCCCGTTGCCGTTTTTCACTGCTTCCTTCAATAAATCCATATTAATGTTTTTTGCCATTCCGGGGCTATATCTATAATAATAATCAACAAAACTTACTAAAATAATAAATTTGTATAAGGTGTGAAAAAAAGAAATGAAAATTCTTGAATTTTTGGAACATATAGCATCAATTGGTCTTAATAAACATTTGGGAATATTATAAATGATAAATTTCGCAAGATTTGCACAGTTAAAAACTTGAAATTTCTTAATTTTGTACTTCTAAATTTTTTCGTATAAATTATTTCGGTTCCTGCATTCGCTGGAATGACAAGTTAAAGTGGCATACAGGAAAGACGGAGAAGAATGTATAAACTTGAGACTATAATATCGCTGGCTAAAAGAAGGGGATTTATTTTCCAGTCCTCTGAGATTTACGGCGGATTGAACGGATGCTGGGATTTCGGCCCGCTCGGAGTGGAACTGCTCCGCAACCTTAAAGAAGAGTGGTGGCGTGCCATGACTTACAGGGACGACATCGAAGGCGTGGATGCTTCTATTCTCATGCACCCAAAAACATGGGAAGCAAGCGGGCATGTGAGCCAGTTCTCCGACCCTATGATTGACAATAAAACAAGCAAAGCGAGATTCAGGGCTGATAATTTGATTGAAGAATACATCGAAAGGTTGAGAAAGAAAAATAGAACTCAGCAGGCTGACGTACTTGAACATAAATTAAATCTTGCAAAAGAACCTTCAGATTATTACAGACTTATTATTGAATACGAAATACCTGACCCGGTCTCAGGAACAAAGGATTGGACAGAAGTCAGAAATTTCAACCTTATGTTCAAAACTTTTATAGGCCCTGTCGAGGATAACGGCAGTATAGTCTATCTCAGGCCTGAATCTGCACAGGGTATTTTTGTAAATTTTAAAAATGTACTCGATACGGCAAGGCAGAAACTGCCTTTCGGAATCGCACAAATCGGGAAAGCATTCAGGAATGAGATTAATACCAAAAATTTTCTTTTCAGGACACGAGAGTTCGAGCAGATGGAAATGCAATATTTCATTAAGCCTGGTTCAGAACAGGAATGGTTCGGTTACTGGAAAGAACAAAGATGGAACTGGTATGTTTATATGGGTTTGAATCCCGAAAAGATGAGATTCAAGCCACATGAAAAGCTGGCTCATTATGCTAATATGGCTGTGGATATTGAATACCTCTTCCCATTCGGCTGGGGCGAAATCGAGGGAATTCATTCGAGAACCGATTTCGATTTGAGAAACCACCAGGAGTTTTCAGGCAAAAAGCTCGAGTATGTTGATTCGGTAAATAATGAGAGATATATACCTTATGTCGTGGAGACATCAGGCGGAGTAACACGTTCTTTGATGGCTTTACTATGCGATGCTTACAATGAAGAAGATGCCCCGACGGAAAGCGGAGCTATGGAAAAAAGGGTAGTACTCAAATTTAACCCCAGGCTTTCACCGATAACCGTGGCTGTCTTTCCATTGGTAAACAAGGAAGGAATGCCTGAAGTTGCGGAAAAGATTTACAAGGACTTGCACCCCAAATTCAAAGCCCAATATGATATTTCAGGGGCAATAGGCAGAAGGTACAGGCGTCAGGATGAAATCGGAACTCCTTTCTGTGTTACTATTGACGGGCAGTCATTGAAGGATGATACCGTAACTATCAGGGAAAGGGATTCGATGCTCCAGGACAGGATTTTAATTAATGAAATTGAAAGTTATATTTATAAAAGAATCGGTTCATGAATATCAAATTTCAAATTCTGAATAACAGAAAGCAAAGGAAAATAATGAAAATATTATTTTCTTTATTTATCATAATGAGCGGAATAATGGCAATAGCAGCCTGTTCAGATCCCAACACACAATTAATAAATGCTATCAAAGATAACGATGTTAAAGCGGCTCAGAAGGCAATCGAAAAAGGTGCCGATGTAAATATCTGCGATAAGAACGGGGAACCAGCGATAATACTTGCATTGGACCTTAAAAGGAAAAGAATAGCTCTCGAAATGCTTAAACAAAAAATTGATGTAAATGTGAAAACACCTGATGGCACATCGGCTTTGATGATGGCATCTGCAAGGCCTGAGATTGAATTATATTTACCTATATTAGATAAGGGTGGAATAATTAATGACCATAATAACTACGGCATGACTCCTTTGATGTTTGCAGCAAAGACAGCATATATAGATGCAATTCTGTCCCTGATTCAGAAAAAATCATATATGAATGCACAAGATAAAGATGGGAATACAGCATTAATGATTGCGATAATAAACAAAAAAAATTCAATTGTCAGGGTGCTTGCAGATAATAAATCGCTTATGAATATTCAGAACAACCAGGGAAAAACTCCTCTGATTCTTGCAGTTGAGAACGGAAGTATCGAAATCGTTGATTTATTATTAAAGCGAGGAGCTGACCCAAAAATTAAAGATAACGAAGGAATGGATGCCTTATCAGTAGCTAATAAGGAAGGGAAACAGGTCATTTATAATATTCTTAAGAATGACAATTCAAAATAACAGAAATATTAAAACGTGATAATTGCCGGAATGTATTCAAAAATAAACACTTGATTTATTCTGATTAATATTTTTGAATATCAAATTGAGATTTTATTATGATAATAGTTTTGTTTAAGGTATGAAACGTAAATATATTATTCCATATATGTTGGTAATAATAACTGGAGCTTTGTTACTGACATCATCGAACGATGAATTTTATTTTAAAGTAAATAAATCATTTGAAATTTTCGGAGCTGTATTCAGAAATATATCTTCTTATTATGTTGATGACATAGACCCGGAAGACTTAATGCATGATGGAATTGATGGTATGTTAAGTAACCTGGACCCATATACCGTTTTTATTGATGAAGAAGATGGCGAAAATTTCGAAATATTGACTGATGGCACTTATGTCGGTGTAGGAATAACTGTTGGTGTCAGGGATAGTATGTTGACAATTATTGATACATATGATAACTATTCAGCACAAAAAAGCGGTATTAGGATAGGAGATAGGATATTAAAAGTTGATTCTGTTAATGTACTTTATTCTCAATCAGATGCATTAAGGAAATATACAAAAGGTAAAATAGGAACAACCTTAGATATGTGGCTTCTTAGAGACGGCTCAAAAGATACAATTCATGTAGCTTTAAAGAGAGAAGAAATAAGGATTAAGAATGTTTCATATTCCGGAATGCTTAACGATTCTATTGGGTATATTAAACTTGACCGGTTTTCCAGGAGTTCAAAAGATGAAATGGTTGATGCATATAATGAATTGAATAATAATAATCATTTAAAAGGATTGGTCCTCGATTTGAGGGATAATCCAGGAGGATTGCTCGAATCCGCTGTATCTATTTCTGAAATATTCGTACCTTACGGACGCAAAATTGTAACAATAAGAGGAAGAAACAAAACAGAAGAGAGAACTTATTATTCAGATACACCACCAATTGATTCGACGTTGCCTCTTGCAGTTCTAATAAATTCAAAAAGTGCCAGTGCAAGCGAGATATTAGCGGGTGCAATCCAGGACCTTGACAGAGGCATAGTTGTTGGAGAACGTTCTTTTGGAAAAGGCCTCGTTCAATCAGTCTTTGATATGCCATACAATACTTCTCTTAAAATAACAACAGCAAGATATTATACGCCATCAGGAAGATGTATTCAAAGATTTGAATTTCATAATAAACTGAAATCCAATATTATACATACTGATACAACTTTTTATACAAAGAACGGTAGAAAGGTTCTTGAATCAAGCGGTATAATGCCTGACTCTGTCGTAAAACCAAAGTATTTTTCTGACTATGTTGATGAATTGATTGACAAGGATGCTTTTTTCAAATTTGTATCAATATATACTTCTGATATTGATAAATTAAGCCTCGATTTTAAGATTGATAAGACAATTTTATTGAAATTCAGTAATTATCTCAAGGAACCTGATGTTAATATCCAGGATCCTGTAAACCTGAAAATAAACGAACTGGAAAAAACTATCAAAGATGAGAACATGCAGGTTGACTTATTAAAGAAAGTAAATGACATAAAGAAAGTCTTAGAGAAAGATAAATATAATCCGGTTCTGGTTCATTCCAAAGAAATTTCAAAGATACTTTTTTATGAAATTGAAAGAAGATTCAATAGTGAGGAAAAATTGATTTCAACTAATCTGAAAGATGATGAATATGTTAAGACTGCATTGAGTCTTATGAATACGAAAGAGTATAATAAAATATTAGCCTTAACCGGTAAAACGGGAAATGGTGAAAATTGAAAATAAAATCCATTATTTTATATTAGACAAAAAGGACTCAATTTTATATGTTTAAAATGACAATTGAAAAGTAATAAAATATAAAAGTAATATAACAATAGTTCAAATTTAAAATCGTCAAAATAATGTTTTTTAATGGATGTTCTCTATTTTAGGATTTCATCCTGATGATTGGGATTACCAAAACTTTTTAATAATTGGATAGAAGAAAAATACCTTGAATAAATTAGGAGCCGCATGAGAATAACTAAACAATATACTAACCGTGAATCACAATCTTTAGACAAATATTTACAGGAAATCGGCAGGGTAGAACTTTTAAATCCCGACGATGAAATAACTCTTGCCCAAACGATTAAAAAAGGCGGGATGCCCGGTACGAGAGCCCTCGAAAGACTCGTGAAGGCAAACCTAAGGTTCGTGGTTTCGGTTGCAAAACAATACCAGAATCAGGGATTATCCCTCGGTGACCTTATTAATGAAGGTAATTTGGGATTGATTAAAGCAGCTAAACGATTTGATGAAACAAGAGGATTCAAATTCATTTCTTATGCAGTCTGGTGGATTAGACAATCAATTTTACAGGCTCTCGCAGAGCAATCGAGGATTGTCAGGCTTCCTTTGAACAGGGTAGGAGCTTTAAATAAAATAGGTAAAAAATTCAGCGAGCTGGAACAGAAATATGAACGTGAACCGACTGCCGCAGAGCTTGCCGAACAATTAGAAATGAGCGTACCGGAAATTGCAGAAACAATTAAAATTTCCGGGCGTCATTTGTCCGTTGATGCACCTTTTGTCCAGGGAGAGGACAACAGGCTTCTGGATATTTTGCCGAATGACCAGCAGCCACCGCCCGATTCCGAATTAATCAGGGAATCACTGAGAGTTGAAGTTCAGCAGGTACTTACGACGCTTTCGACGAGAGAAGCCGAAGTAATAAAGTTGTATTTCGGCTTGGACGGTGTGTGTCTCACACTTGAAGAAATATGCGAAAAATTTAATTTAACGAGGGAAAGAGTTCGACAAATTAAGGAGAAAGCTATACGAAGATTGAGACACGCTTCACGCTCTAAGGCACTTCGTGCTTATTTAGGCTAAATAAAGTTGATAATTTTTTTAATTCAGATAAATGTTTAAAGAAAATACAGATGCCCTACAAGGTAATAATAATTTAATCCCCCTTAATCCCCCTGAAAAGGGAGAGACTAGAGTTAGAACACAACGGCCCGAATGGCTTAAAGTAAAAGCACCCTCCGGTGAGATATACACAAACCTAAAAAACATGATTCACTCAAAATCGCTTCATACGGTATGCGAAGAAGCGCGATGTCCCAATATGGGTGAATGCTGGGGTGCAGGTACTGCAACTTTTATGATTCTCGGCGATATTTGCATCCGGAATTGCAGGTTTTGTGCAATTACAAGCGGCAAACCTTTGCCTCCTGACCAGCGGGAACCCCTTCAAGTTGCCGAATCCATAAAAAGCATGGGAGTGCGTCATGCAGTAATTACATCGGTTAACAGGGATGAACTACCGGACCAGGGCTCGGAACATTGGGCAAAAACAATTATCGAAGTAAGAAGATTAAATCCAAAGGTGAGCATTGAAGTTTTGATTCCCGATTTTATGGGAGATATGGAATGCCTGGAAAGAGTAATAAACGCAAAACCTGACATTTTAAATCATAATATAGAAACTGTCCCTCGATTATATAAAACAATCAGGCCTAAAGCCATATATGAGCGTTCCCTGATGGTTCTAAAGGAATCAAAGAAAATGGGAATGACTACAAAATCGGGATTCATGGTAGGAATAGGAGAAAAGAAAGAAGAAGTTTTCGATATATTGAAAGACCTGAAAGCAAACGATGTTGATATTGTAACGATTGGCCAGTACCTTCAGCCAACACCAAAACACGCCCCTGTTGACAGGTTCGTTCATCCCGATGAATTTGCGGAATATAGGAAAACCGGTTTTGAGATGGGATTCAGGCATATCGAATCAGGGCCTCTTGTCCGAAGTTCTTATCATGCGGAAAGACATGCTTAATTAATTGACAATTAAGAATTGATAATTGAACGAAATGAAAAGCAATGTTATTAAAGAGAAAAGTTTTAATTTTGCTTTTAGAATTGTTAAGCTGTACAAATATATTAGATTTGAGAAAAAAGAATACGTGATTTCAAAACAAATTTTAAGAAGTGGAACTGCTCTTGGAGAATCAATTGAAGAAGCATTGCAGGTGAATCAAAACAGGATTTCATTCATAAATTATCAATTGTAAACAAAGAGGCTAATGAAACTCATTATTGGATTAGGCTGTTAGCTAAGTCTGATTATTTAAACGAAAAATCAAAAGAATCAATTTTAAAAGACTGTATTGCTTACTTCAATCATTAAATCAAGCAAAAACAATCTTAAAAAGTAATAATCAATTTTCAATTATCAATTAGAATAAGAACATGGTACAAATAGATGTAGAATATCTCGGAGATTTGCACTGCAAAGTAAAGCATGGCCCTTCTGGAAATGAGTTTATGACAGACGCACCTGTGGATAATCACGGGAAAGGAGAGTATTTCTCGCCTACGGATCTGGCTGCGACAGCAATGGGCTCATGTATTGCAACGATTATGGGAATAAAGGCAGAGGAGCATGATATAGATATTAAAGGACTAAAGCTCACCGTCCTGAAGGAGATGATGAACCAGCCCTACCGCAGAATCAAAAAACTCAGCCTCGATTTTGTCTTTCCCCATGAATTAAACGAGCATGATTTTGCATTGATGAAGAATGTTATTCGAACCTGTCCGGTTACTCGCAGCCTCCATCCCGACATAGAGATTGATGTGAAGTACAGGATTGTGGATGGTGGAGTTACTGATTCAATAAAAAAGCAATAAGTATGTCAGGTTAGTCCTGATAATTTAAGATTTTGTTTAAATTCATTGAATAAACTTTCGATTGTCTTCATTCCCAATAAGAGTCGTTCCCAATCAATATTGAAAGCGTAACCGTGGTGAGCAAAATGACGGAATCCGCGAATTATTATATACCCATCTTTTATGTTATCAGTGAAAAGAACAGGCAAAGCCGGTTTTACATCGTTTTGAGAAGTAAACAAATTGAAAAAATCAATATGAGATTGCTCTCCGGTTGGCAGCTTTTGTGCTTTTGACTTTATTATCCTTTTTAAGTCTCGATAACGTTGTAAAATTGAGAGAGTAGCATAGCAGCAGCAGCAATGTAATATCTCGTTGCTTCTTTCTCTTTTGTAATTTCAATTAGTCCATTAATATCACTAACAGTACAATTAAGAAACCCAAGTTCGAGTTTTATTTCCTGAATCAGTTCATTTGATTTTGATTTCTCTGCCATGCTTTTTGATATAATTGAAAAATGGATTGTTAGTATCGAATGGAATAACGTCAACGGGAAATCTTAGCTCTTCTTCTACTCTTCCGGCAAAGGCAAAGAGAGCAAGCCCCGGAATATCGCAAGCAATATCGATATCATGAGCGTTTCATGCTCATCAAGCATTGAGCCGAAAAGGATTAATGATTTCGCTCCATATTCTCTTGCAAGAGCAATTAACCTATCAGATATTGAATCAAAACTCATGTTATTCCTTTACTTTTACTACAAATTTGATAAATATGATTTGAATTTTAATAGTAAGAATTTTTTATATTTTATGAAAAAAGTAATCAAAATATATCCTGATACCCGTCGCCTTTACCATATAAAGAGATTGAACTAAATTATAAGGTTGTAGAATAATTTAAAAAAATATTTTTTTAAGTATCTTTTAAATATGATAAAGAAAAAATTTTGTAATTATTATTGAATTATTGTTTATATAACTTAGGTAAATAATTTAACATTATTTATTATATAATACTATTTATGTATCTTTCTTCTATAATACTTATGCCAATATTTTTTATATTCAACCTTGACTGCATGTTTATAGCTTAAGAGTGTGAAATTTGTGTTGATTTGATGTTTTCCCGGCTTAGTAACATCATTCGGGTAATGAATCGTGAGTTTTTCTTCTACAGTGGAATAAAAATGTACGGGGATAAATCTTGTAGAGCTTATGTCCATGACGCCAAAACCGTTCAGTATAATCGTAACGGCTAATTTTTCAGAAGGAGTATTCAAAAAATAGGTTCCTTGCCCGGTTTTAATAAATTCAAAACTATTGCAAGTGTCACCTAAAGTGTCGAGAGATTTTCTTGCCCTCAAAAGGGATGATTGACGAAGAATGGGAAAAGGAACCCCGTTTTCAGGAAGATAATCGGTTGAACTTGTAAGCCATGTTTCATTGACAATTTTTTGTGAAGCCGAGAATGGGAATAAAAGGTAGGGTTGGAAAGGGCCTCCAGGGCATACTGCTGCTATAAGGCTGTCATCAATTCCGTAGGAATAGCGATTCCCAACAGAATCAATTTCGAACCATGCTTTCCTTCCAAGCCAGGGGGTTGAATTTCTTTTAACTTTTTCAGTGTCCTGCTCCTCGACAGATATAAAATCAACCATTTGTTGTGTAAGGAAAAAATGCCCATCTTCATTAACCGAGTCGCATACAATCTTGATTTTTTCATATCGGGACTTCTTAAGTGGAGTTCCATAATCTATTGTAATGCTGTCAAAAGAATCTACTTTATAAAATAGAGTATCACCTGCTTCGAATTTCAGCTTGAAAATCACAGTGTCTTTCTTATTGACTTCAGTTGTGTCGGGTAGCGTTGATTGTGCTAAAATTATTGAAGGGGCATAGAAAATAAAAAAAAGGAAACCCAGAGATTTTTTAATTCGCAGTAATGGTATATGATTATTGCGAATTTGAAGATTGGTGAGGAAAAAAAATTTCAATTTCTTTAAATTGGAA
>DAHXMP010000034.1 GCA_027371665.1 Bacteroidota bacterium
GTCAAATAAAAGTATTAATTATTATTTTTTTCTGGGCGGATAATTATTTATCCGCCTTTTTTATTTTTGTGTATCATTGATTCTAACAGAAAATAAAATATGGTTTCTTATTCTTACAATTTTTTCGAACTGCCGGGATTCTCAAAACTTTTTATTGATTTTATAAATAAAGAGCCCTTCTTCGGTTCGAGGTTTCCTTCAAATTCGGAATTGTTCGGAAACGGTTCATTTTTGGAAAAGCAAAATAATTTCAAAAGAGACAGGCAGGGATTTATATCCGTAATAAATGATTCGATGAATTGTGTTAGTATTTCCGGGAAGCAGGCTGCCAATATCAAAACCTTAGCGAATGAAAATGCCTTTGCTGTTGTAACAGGTCAGCAGGTAGGCTTTTTCGGAGGTCCTTTATATACGGTTTTGAAAACTTGCACTACAATTGAACTTTCCGAAAAATTAAATTCTTATTATAAGAACAAATCCGGATTCGTTCCTGTCTTCTGGCTTGAGGATAACGACCATGATAACTTGGAAGCCTCACAGGCAGCTATTTTCGATAAAGAATACAAAATCGAACACCTGTTTTGCATGGAGGGAGTTTCAAAGGCTGACAGAACCTGCGTTTCGGAGCGTCAATTCGATAAAACTGTCAAAACGGCATTGGAAAAAATCGAAGAAATACTTCCTGAAACAAAATATAAAAATGATTTGATTTTAAAACTCAGAAAAATTTATAAGCCGGGTGAATCCTGGGGGGATGCTTTCATTACTTTGTTCAATTCGTGGTTTGGCAGTAAAGGTTTGCTATTTATTAAGGCTTCAGAAGTGAGGAAAAAAGGTTTATGCAAAGAGCCTGTAATGAGAGAATTGCAGACAATCGGTAAGTCGGAAGAAATAATCGATAGAGCAAACACATTACTCGAGCAAAGCGGCTATCACATTCAGGCGAAGTCATTCGGGGTAAATTTATTTTTCCATGATAAAAACGAAAGGTATCGGATTAATAAGGTTTCACCTGATTCTTCGGCTTCGCTTAAAATAGCAAAAAGACAGGATGACACTCAATTCGACTGCAACGGAAAAATTTTCAGTTACGATGAATTAATTAAACTGGCTGAAAAAGAGCCTCGATTGTTTTCTCCGAATGTTCTGCTTCGTCCCGTTTTTCAGGATTATATCCTGCCGACAGCGGCATACATCGGCGGTCCAAGCGAGATAGGTTACACGGCACAGATTAAGGAACTATATGAATATTTTTCAGTTCCGATGCCCGCTTTCCTGCCGAGACATTCGGCATCTATAATTAACAGCCATTCGGCTAGGTTTCTTGATAAGCAAAAGCTCGAACCTCTGTATTTCACAAAGAAATTTGAAGAAATCGAATCGGAATTGAATAACATTTTATTCGATAAAAACATTGAAAAGCTGTTTATGAAAACGAGAAGCCAGATAACCAAAAATTACGAAGAAATAAAGAACGAATCCGCAAAGATTGACCCGACACTCATCAGGACAGGTGCAGCTGCATGTCATAAAAGCCTCGAACATTTAGACTCATTGGAGAAAAAGATACAAACAGCACAAAAACGGGTGCATGAGATGATTTACGCCCAATACAGGCAGGTTTCGAATTTCTTTTACCCGGAAGGAACAATGCAGGAGCGTATGTTTTCGGCAATAAATTTTATGAATTTGACCGGTGAAGAACAATTTTTGAATTTGCTCGATGAGTTGACAAAGGGAGGGGTAGACAGGCATTGTTTTGTTAATTTCGTATTATAAGTTATTATCGCATTAATTATGCTGTTGAATTACCTTACTATTGATATAATTCATTTCAGAGTTTAACAATTTTACTTTTACCAAATCTTTTTTTTGTTCATTTTTGAAAACAACTTTAACATAATTCTCAGTCCAGCCCTTCCATGTATTTGTTGATTCGTCGTATTGTTCAGGTATAACTGTTTTGATTTTCCCGTTTTGAGACTGGTAAAATTCATTTTTCTTTTTGTCGGATAAGGCTCTGAGGGCATGTGTTCTGTCTTTTTTTGTATTATGAGGGACTTCATTCGGATAAACCGCCGCTTCAGTGCCGTCTCTTTTGGAATAGGTAAAGACATGAAGATATGAGATGGGGAGGGAATTAAGCAAATCATAAGTTTCTTTGAAGTGGGAATCAGTCTCGCCGGGGAAACCCGAAATAACATCAATGCCGATACAGCAATCTGGAATTTTTTCTTTAATATCATGTACGAGATTTGTGAAAACATCAATATTGTATCTCCGCTTCATCAGTTTCAAAATATCAGGCGAGCCGCTCTGGAGAGGAATGTGGAAATGGGGGCACATCTTCTCGGAATTGGAAATAATTTCCAGCAAATCAGGCTTGACAAGATTCGGCTCAATTGACGAAATTCTGAAACGGAGCTTTAAATCGAGCGATTCGACAAGCTTAACGACATCGGTAAAATTTTCACCCGTCGGAGCCTTGTATTCACCGAGATTTACGCCCGAAAGAATTATTTCGTTAAATTCGGTTTCGTTAAGTTCCAGCAGTTTGTTTCTCAAATCATCGAATTTCATGCTCCGGCTTCCGCCGCGTGCCGAGGGTATAGTGCAATATGTACAGACATAATCGCAGCCGTCCTGTATTTTCAGTACAACGCGTGTATGATTCTCGTTGTCAACAGAAGATGCACCGTGAAATTCGACGTGTTCGAGTTTCCCTATATATAAACCGAGCTTGTTTCTTTTTTGAAAATTGCCGATTAATTCGGGAATGTGGTACTTTTCCTCGTTGCCGAAAATTGCATCCACACCTTCGATTGCAGAAATTTCATCGCTTCGCAATTGTGCATAACAACCCATTACACCGATGAAGGCATTCGGAGAAGTGCGGATTGCACGCCTGATAATTTTTCGGCAATCGGCATCGGCTTCACGGGTAACCGTACAGGTATTAATCAGCACGGCATCGGAGGGATTGCCGAAAGGAACGATGGAATGTCCAAGTTTCTCGAACTGTTCCTGGATTTCAGCCGTCTCCGAAAAATTGACTTTGCAGCCTATATTATAGAAAGAAATTTTCATTATTTTATAATGTCAAATCAATACGTTTATATAACGAATTTTAGACAAAGCTAATTTATTATGATATTTATTTTTAGGAAAAACAGATACAGTAATTTAAAATGTGATACCGCGATAATCAAGAAACAACTTACTTTCCAATATTTAATAACCCTTTCCTTCTTCCGGACTGCACTTTCATTTCATCTTTGATAATGAACAGATGTTCACCTGTATGTCCTTCGCTGTACCATGGCTGAAAAGTTAAACCCGCCGGGATTTTGACAAAATCCTTTTTCCTTATTCCACCTCTTTTTCCTCTTCCTTTTTTGCTTGGGACATTATTATAAAATTTAATAAACCGTCCATCACCTTCCATAAGACTGTCAATATATATATCACCGATATAATTATCAAGGCTGTCACTAACATCAAATGTGATTTCGTTTAAACCCGATGACTGCTGGTTTATTACATTCATATTGATTGATTTGAGTACATATTTTCCCGGCTCGATACAAAAAGAAAATGGTTCATTTGCTTTAAAGCTCATTCTAAAATTCTCTGCTCCCGGAAAAGTATCGGCAACATTTTGCATATATAAATTAAAAATCGGAACCAGTTTGGCTGTATCAGGGAAAGAACCGTAAATCAACTTGCCATTACTACCGAGAACATATTTTATATCTTCATATTCATAAAGATTTTGCGGAGGATTATAATTATTATTGGGAGAAGGGTCGAATAAAATGCCATCACTTGTCTTTTCAATAAATTTTCCATGGACCAAAACATCAGTCAGAAATCCCTTTAAAAGCATTACCGTGTCTTTGTTATCAGGCTTTAAGCGGTAATGGAAACAACCCGATATTGTAGTGGGACAATTTGGTTTTATTTCTTTAGTTAATAAATTAGTATAAGACACACATCCACTCAAAAGAGCGAGAATCAGAAGATAATAAATAATTTTTATCATAAGGTTAAATAATGATAATTGTAGTTTCAAAACTTTTAGTATTCTTAGACAAATCAAATATTTTATGACTTTATTAAGATAAGAATTTGAATGGAAAAATCAAAGTTCATATTAAGTTATAATGAAAATTACATAGTATTTTAAACATACACTTTATAAGATTACCCGGTTTACAAAACCGAGCATATTTTTTCCGTCAACATCCCAGTTGTATTTTTCGAGAAATGCCTTTCTGCCGTTTCCGGACATTTGCTTAATATTCATTCCACGAATGTTGATAATAGCATTGGCAATTTCATTTTCATCATTGCAATCAACCGATATACCTGCATTGGTTTCATTTATCAGTCTTGCCATAGGAATTGCCTGTGACACAATCATCGGCTTGCCTGCTGCCAAATAATCGAAAAATTTATTTGCTATTATATGATTGATAAATTCATTGTTTTTGAAAGGCAAAATTCCGACATCCATTTCACTATAAAGCTTTTCAATATCCGAATGAGAATAAGAGCCGGTAAACTTTATCCTTTCCGGGCATTCAGACCTATCGGCAATTTCACAAAGTAATTTGTATGTTTCACCTGAACCTGCAATCGTCAGCCTTATATCGGGTAATTTACCGGCAGCAATAATAAATCCTTTAACCATTTTATCAAGATTTCTGTCAGGGGTCATATAGCCATGATATGCGAATTCAACAAGGGAATTATCAATGCCAATTCTCACATTATCAAACCACTGCTTTTCCGGTGTATTATGTATAACCTGCATTTTTTCAATCGGGAAAGAATATAAATTATTTAATCTTTGGCTTAGCTCGTAACTAACTGTTAGAATTCCGTCCATCAGGTGAACACTTCTTTTTTCCACTCTCCCGGGTATGTTTAAATAATGTACGGCAATTCTTTTAAAAATATTCCTGTAATATTTGTCCCATCCCTTCATGGCGGCCGGATAATGCTCGGCCATGTCCATTATGACCGGTATTCCGAATTTTCTGCCGGCTTTGCCGCAGGCTTCCGCAAGCATGATTTCCCTGGGTATGATGAGTGAAGGTTTGAACTCCCTGATTGCATTCATAATTGCTTTTTTCCAGACAGGATTTGACGACAATGGCGTTGAAAATTTCCGGGGTAGTTTGTACCCTGAACGAATAATTGTAATTCCATCAATCAATTCACGCTCGGGCTGTTTGCCGTCCCACCTGGCAAGTATAATCACATTGAAATTATTTTTATGAAGAGTATTGCAAATCTTTTCGATTCTCGGGTCCCAAGGATATGGACTCTTCCATACATATAAAATACTCTTCAAATTGGCTCTGCTATATATAATGATTTTTTTTTGATTACAAGTTATTATTCAATTAAACGGCATTTTTATTTAAATATTTTGAGTCATTTTTTATTGACCGTAATATTGGTTTCATTAATAAATTTTGTAACTTTAAGATATTAATATCGTAAGGAAATTATATATAATTTTTAATATTCAAGGTGTAAAATAATGAAAAAAATTTTTACTTTAGGTGCTTTTTTGTTGCTTGCAGGCTCTTTATTTTGTGATTTACAGGCTCAACCCGTTATCCAGGCTGAGAGCAGGGATAATTTAGTCGGACTTATCGGCAAATACTCCGAATCTACATATTACACAGGCTCGGATAGTGCATGGCAGGGTAACATCAAAAGAATTTATCACTATAACGGGAAAATCAATCCTACTGAATTTATCCAGCAGACATGGTTCCAGGATGGCTGGGCAAATAATACTAAATACTCCTATGAGTACGATGCTAATGACAGCCTTATCGGTTATCTTGAAATGGAAGACCAGGGAGGCAATTGGTATAATTCTACTAGGCACACTTTTACAAGAGACAATTCCGGGAATATCATAGTTCATCTTCAGGAATTATCATATGGCCCTGTAAATTGGGTTAATTCAACAAAAGATACTTTTTCCTACGATGCTAATAACCGCGTCATCAAGGACATCACCTTTGACTGGCAAAGTTCGGAATGGGTTAATAACAAGAAAACTTCTTATTCATGGGATGCTAACGGAAATATGACTGCATTGCTTCAGCAAAACTGGACTGATTCCGTAAATGGCTGGGCAAACAGTTCTCAGGTTGTTACGACATATGATGGAAACGGCAATATGACTCGGCAAAAAACACAATTCTGGGTTGACACACTTTCATCGTGGATTGATTTCAGGGTTGAAGACAGAACTTATAATTCAAACGGCAAACTCGAGGAGTCAGTAACACAGCAGTTCAGGGATACCTCTATTGTTAATAACAATAAAAACGATTACGTTTACAATGGAAATGGCAACCTCGACACGATGATGACTTACAGGTGGCGCGACAGCACAGGTGTATGGCAGTTGTTATCAAGAACATCATACACTTATGATAATAATAACAAAACAACAGAATACTTAATTGAATCTATGTCCGCTGGCAACTGGGTAAATGCAACACATGCCTTTTATCAGTACACTGCAGACGGATACCTGGCAGACTATAAAAAATATCAGTGGCACGACAGTTCCTGGAATAATAATGTCTGGCTGAGTTATGATTTTAATCCTTTGAAAGCCGTAGAACAAGTTGATAATAAAATATCATCATGTATATCTTCACCAAATCCTTTTTCAAACAATACCTTAATAACTTACAACCTTAATGAAGCCACTGAGGTTGATTTAAAGGTTTTTGACTTATTTGGAAATGAAGTATTTTCACTCGGTAAGCATTACCAGGATAAAGGCGAGCATTTCATCATGTTTAATGCAGACGCACTGCCGTCTGGAGCTTATATTTGCAAACTGCAAAGCGGAAAAATAATATTAAGCACGAAATTAATCAGGATAAATTAACAATTATTGTTTCTAGTAATATATTCGATAAAAGGGTGTTTGAAAAGCACCCTTTTTAATTGAAAATAAATGACTTGCAATCTTTTAAGGCAATATGTAATTAATAATAATATTAGTAAATTATCAATAAAAGACAAAAAACTTCTTTTTTAATCAATTTTATGTTAAGTTTGAAAATATATTTTTATATCAGAAATATTTATCCTATGAAATAACAGGTTGAATGTTTTTTTGTTATTTTAGACATTTGGGTTAGAAAATATATTATAGTTTTTATCTGAACTAATATGAGGAATTAAAAAATTAATAATTGTCATTATTTCCACACATTATAGGAGGTAAACATGGAGAAAAAAAACTCTTATATAAAATTGATTATTGGTGCTGTCAATGCAGCAATAATAATAGCATTAATATTTTTCGGCACACAAAAAACAAAAGCAGTGCCGAGCTTTGCAAGGCAGACTGGTTTGGACTGCAGCAACTGCCACATAGCATTTCCACAGCTTAATCCGTTCGGGAGGCAGTTCAAATTAAGCGGTTATACATTAACCACAGCGGAGACAATCGAATCGAAATCCGATGATAAGAACGGAAGCACGACTTATTTAAGCCTTTTAAAAAATCTTCCGCTTTCAGCCATGCTCCAGACATCATTCACACATGTAAATAAACCCGCACCCGGAACAACGAACAATAACGTTGAATTTCCGCAGCAGTTAAGCCTTTTCCTTGCCGTTATCCCGAAAGTGCCTACGGAAATATATTGATTCGTAAATTGTTTTTGCAGGGCAAGCCTCCAGTAAGGTGCAACCCCGTTAATCATGCCAACGACTGTCGA
>DAHXMP010000037.1 GCA_027371665.1 Bacteroidota bacterium
TGCCGAATGAAAATTTTTTTTGATAGATGACGTTATTCACATCACTTGTATCAATAACTTTAATAGTTAAAGGCCCCCTTATATTACTCCCTTCGTAAAATGCAAGGTATTTACCGTCCGGAGAAAAAGAAAGATTAGTGCCTTCACAAAAATTATTCGATGCTATCTGGGCACCTAACAAAAAATCATACATTATAAGCTCACCATTGCCTACATCAACAGCTACATTTTTTCCGTCAGGAGATGTAACAGGATTTTCAACCATGTTAAAGCTTATCGTAAATGTACTTTTGTACAGGCTGTCCCCGTTTGTTTTAACAGTATAAAGAAGAGTGTCAACACCTTTATCTTCCTTCAGAAAGACAATCAATTTTTTCCTCGAAGGCCCTGAATACAAAACCGCATCATTAACAATCATGCGAAGATTGGAACCATCGGGAGATACGGCAAAGATTGCCGATGTGTCCCCATTAAACGGTACTGCTGAAAAGAAAATATCGGTTGCATCTTTATCTTTGCTTTCACCAACATTGCAAACATCACAACCACTAAAACCTAATATGACAAAGAACGTAATAAAAAAAGTAAAATAATATCTGATAAATTTTCCTGTTTTATATAAATAATTTATTTTCTCAAAAATAATTTTTTGATTTATTAGCCTTTCATTAAACCTTTGCACTTGTTTTTGTACAAAATAAACATTCACTTTTTCCAATTTTTTTGATGTTTTTTCAAACATTGCACACTTCTTATACTATAATGACACATGAAACGCAAAAAGGTCTCAGAATTTTTTCATTTTTTTTTAAATTTTTTTATTTTTTTTAAAAATTTCATAGAGTTTCTTAAGCATTATTAAGAGATTAACGTTGTGAACTCTAATAATATCAATATCTTCCGTCAATAATAAAGCATGTATAATTAACGTTCCAATATCCCTATCCTTAGCTTCATTAATTTTTAATATTTTCCCAATAAAAGACTTTCGTGAAATTCCAAGAAGTATCGGTACCCCAAGCTGTTTAAACCTGCTTATATTTTTCAATAACTCAACGTTATGTTCAACAGTCTTACCAAACCCAATTCCGACGTCAGCTACAATATTTTTTA
This sequence comes from Bacteroidota bacterium, assembly GCA_027371665.1. Taxonomy (GTDB): domain Bacteria; phylum Bacteroidota; class Ignavibacteria; order Kapaibacteriales; family UBA2268; genus DAHXMP01. The sequence goes on from DAHXMP010000037.1 coordinate 1,114, forward strand.
CACCGTAATGTTTCGCAGAATCAATACTTTTGTATAAATCATAAAAAATATCATCAACGACATTTTCATATACCGGATTCTCCTGCATGATACGCGGTAAACCCTGCATATGCATAATAATGTAAGTGCAGTTTTTTTCTGCGGCTAATTTTGCAAGAGAACCGTTACTATCGGTTCCGGCAACATTATTAATAATTTCAGCACCATTATCTATGGCAGCATCTGCAACTGAGTGTTTAGTCGTATCAATTGAAATAACAGCAGCGGGAAAATGCTTTTTAATCCCGGTAATAACAGGTAACACCCTTCCCAACTCTTCTTCACCGGATACAGGCAGTGAACCCGGGCGTGTGCTTTCACCACCAATATCAATTATATCAGCACCTTCTTCGAGCATTTCGACACCACGCCTGATTGCTTTTCCAACCGAGAAATAATCACCGCCGTCTGAGAATGAATCAGGCGTTACATTCAATATTCCCATAACTTTGGGAAATTTTTTCAAAGAAGTTTCAGCAATCATATAATAGAACCTACTTTCAGATTATTTAAATTGATATAATGCCGATAAATGACAAATTTAATATTGAAAAGTGAAATAACCATCATTTTTAATAATTACGGAAGCGAGCTCAGCTTTCTTAATAATAGAAAAAATTTTATTTAAATGTTCTGAAATTATTTTCAGCCTGATATTCTCGGAACGGGCTTCCAGCAGTGATTGTTTTTGGACGAGTGTCAGTCCGGATTTTTGAGCAATAAAAAATGAAGGCTTGTCGGTTTTTATTTCCGATTCATTAATTTCTTTTATCTGCGTATTTTTTACTGACCTTGCTATTTCGTTATAAATCATCAGGCAATTGTCAAATAAAAAATTATCCATAGGTTCTTCATCATCATTAATATATTCAATATCTGCCAATAAATATCCCGATGGGCTTTTTTTTATGTCAAAAATCTTATATCTTACTCCTCCGGTTATTACAATATCAAGCCTGCCGTCATCATATATTTTAATAATATCCAGCCTGCGAACCTGGCATCCGACCTCGTAGTTTTTGGAATTCTCATCCAGATTCATCCCAAAATCCAATCCCTTTTCCAGATTATCATGAATTAAATTTTTGTATCTGTCCTCAAATATATGTAACGGTAAAACCGAATCCGGAAACAGAACAATTTTTAAAGGGAAAATAGCTATGTTACATTTGTTCATATTATTCTTAAAAATTTCATATCAATTAAAAGTTAATTTTTTTGCAACTCTATCATTGATTACGATAATATTAATAAAAAATTATCTGAAAAATGAAATAAATAATTGACTGTAACTTTTAATAACACATAGATGGACTCAATTACAAATGTTATTATTTATCTTTTACAAAAAAGAAATAAAAGAATAAAGATTCAGGAATTGCAAGTATTACCAGGGAAAGAGTATCCCTGGTAAACCATATAGATTCCCAATGCCTGGGCATAATTCTCGATATTGGGCTTGTTAATGCCCATCCGATTGTAAAGAGCAATCCGATAATCATTAGTGCAAGAATAGCATCCCTTATTTTTCTCTTCTGCCAATTCTTGGTAAAAGCATATAATGCGGCTGTTAAATGCAGGTGAAAAATTAGTATTTCAATCATAATTTTTTTAAATTACATAATATTTATAAATTTTCTGATTACAAATATTGGGAAAAAAATGGAAAAAGCCTCAGAAATCAGAATTGTTTTCGTTACAACGGGAAATTACGAATCAGCTTTACAAATTTCCAAAATTCTTGTAACTGAAAAAATAGCCGCCTGTTGTTCTATTATTCAAAATGTTACATCGGTCTTCGGTTGGCAGGAAGCCATACAGGAAAGGACCGAATGTATGCTTATTATTAAAACAACTAAAGATTGCCTTAATAACCTTGAAATCAGAGTGAAGGAATTACATTCCGACGAGGTTCCCGAAATAATATCTATCAGCCTTGATTCGGCGTCTGAATCTTATGCCCAATGGGTTAGGCAATCGGTTGGAGATTGAAGATATTTTGTAATAACAAGCTTAAATTTTTTTTGAAAATTTACGAAGACAATTATCTTCAAATTATTTTATTAATAAATCCGGCTTGTTGAATAAATGAGAAAAGAAAAATTCGATTTTGAACAAGATACTTCCAAAGAGCACTATCGTTCTATCCGCTATTGGAAGGAAGATGAAAGGCCAAGAGAAAGGCTTCAAAGACATGGGAGTCATAGCTTGTCCGATGCTGAATTGCTTGCAATATTAATTTCATCCGGAACAAAAGGGTTTTCCGCCCTCGATGCAGCACGCAAAATGCTCGATGATTATTTTTCTCTTACTAATCTTTCAGCCTGCGATTTGAGTGAAATAAAAAAAGTGAAAGGACTTGGCTTGGCAAAAGCAACAAAACTGGCAGCCGCTTTCGAATTAGCAAAAAGAATCAAAGCTGAACCTTTTTCTCCGAAAAAAATCTTTCGGGGACCGGAAGATGTAGCAGGATATTATATCACAAGATTTTTTGGTGAAAGAGTTGAAATTTTCAAAATCCTCCTGCTAAGCTCAGCCAACCAGATTATAAGAGAAGCTGAAATCAGCAAAGGCACACTTAACAGCAGTGTCGTTCACCCAAGGGAGGTATTCAGGCTGGCTATTACGGAAAGTGCGGCGGCAATTATTTTGATACATAATCATCCATCCGGAAATTCCGAACCATCGAAGGAAGATATATTGATTACAAAACAGATTACCGAGGCAGGAAAAATAATTGACATAAAAGTTCTCGACCATATAATTATAGCAGGAGATTCGTTTACAAGTTTTGCACAAAAAGGCCTGTTATAAAATATTATTTAAAATTTTATGAAGAAATTTCACATATTGTCTGTTATATTATTAATATTAGTTTTTGTGATAAACATAAAAATTTTAATATCTCAATTATACCCTTTTGAACAAGACGGGCTTTATGGTTATAAAAACAAAAAAGGAAAAACAATATTACCAGCAAAATACCTGATGGCTGAAAAATTTTCAAAGGATGGAATTGCCGCAATTATTGATGATTCTTCATGGGCATATATAGACAAAAATGGAAAGGTGCTTATCAGGCCGATTGCTTATGATAATTATCCCGATGAATTTCATAATGGTCTGGCAAGATTTATAAAAGATGATAAATTCGGTTTTTTCAACAGGAAATGTGAAATAATTATTCCGAACAAATTTACATATGTTTCCGTTTTTTCAGGCGGATTGGCAGCATTTTGCGAAAAGTGTGTTAAAACACAAGAAGGAGAATACCATATTTATAAAGGAGGCAGGTGGGGATATGTTAATAAAAAAGGGGACATAGCAATCGAGCCTGTCTATGATGTCGGTTATGATTTTGAAAAGGGATTTGCACGTGTTAAATTTAAAGGGGAATGGCTTACGATTAATAAAAATGGAAAAGTTATTAAATATAAAAAATAGGAAAAAATTCCGATTGAAAAATAAAATTTTCCGAGGCAGAAAATGAAAAATCAGATGATTGTTTTAATAACGGATTTCGGTGTCGGCAGTATTTATACGGGACTGATGAAGGCTGTAATTCATTCAATTTACCATGATGCCGAAATAATTGACCTGACACATAATATTCAGCCGCAGAACATAAAACAGGCGGCTTTCTTACTGAAAAATTCTATTGCCTATTTTCCCGAACAAACAATTTTTGTTATCGTCGTTGACCCCGGTGTCGGCAGCAACCGTAAATCTCTTATCGTAAAATTAGAAGAAAAATATTTTGTTTTTCCCGATAACGGAATCATAAGTTATGTTATTGGAGAGAATTCCGAAGGTGAAGCATATGAGCTGACAAATAAAGATTATTTTCGTGAAAAAGTCAGTTCCACTTTTCACGGGAGGGATATTTTTGCTCCTGTAGCTGCCCATCTTGCCGGGGGTGTGGATATAAAAAAATTCGGAAATAGAATCAATCTTTCGGATATTGTTCAAATACCTCCTCCATTGTTGAACAAGGAATCATTCAATTGCTGGCTCGGTGAAATAATATACTCAGATTCATTCGGAAACATCATCACTTCTCTTAATACCGAAGACCTGGGAATTGAAAATTCAGACCCTGATTTAAAAGATAACTGGAGATTTGAGGTTTCAAACCAGATTGTTAAAGGATTAAAAAGAAATTATTCCGAAGCGAATCCCGGGGAATTACTGGCTTATGTGGGGAGTTTCGGCTACATAGAGATTGGTATAAGTAATGGAAATGCTGCACAGGCTTTAAATGCCGTCAGCGGAAATAAAATTAGGGCAATAAAGTTTAGCTGAGATTATATATTATGCAAAAAACATAAATCATAAAGTTAAATGCGTGTCATCGCAATATGGCTTATTACCTGAATGTTTGCATCCGCATAGCCATACTTCCTCTTTTTCTTTAACTATAAATTTAACGGGCTTGAATTCACTGCCAACGTGTGAGCTGTCGCAAAAAGGCTGGTTCTTCGATTTGCCGCAGGCACACCAAAAGTAAACGCCGCGAACCAATTCCTTGATATAAGGTCCTTTCTGAGCTATTTCAGGTTCTGTCATTTTACCTCCATATTATTTTTTATTTTTCCAGTTCCACCACTTCAATAAATCCGGATTATGCTTTTTATTTGAAACAAAATATACAGCACAGCGAAAAACATACAAAAGGCATCTATCCACTTTCGTTCCAGCGAGCTTGCAAAACGCAGAATACATTTTCTCTGGATTTTCATTTTTCAAATCATCCAAAGAACGGTAACCAAGTTCCCATAAGTCTCCGGCTATTGATTTACCAATACCGGGAATCACCATGAAATCTTTAATAATATTTTTTTTCTCACGAATCATTATTAATCACATCCTGTTTGGTGCAGCAATTCCAAGAATAGTCAAACCGTTTTTCATTACATTCTTCGTAACTTCAGCAAGAGCCAGCCTTGCCTGCATAAGTTTTTCCTCCACATCCAAAATCCTGCATTCATGGTAGAAAACATGAAAAGCCGAAGCCACATCTCTTAGATAATCTGCAAGGATTTGTGGCTCTCCCCTGTTACATGCAGTTTCAATTGTTTGCTGAAAATTCATCAGCTTTTTAATTAAATCAATTTCGGTTTTATGAACTAAGATTGAAAAATCAATATCATATTCAAGTTTAATACCTTTTGTTTCGGCATTGTCAAAAACGGAACTGATACGGGCATGGGCATATTGCAGGTAAAACACAGGATTCTTGTCGCTCTGTTCCCTCGCCAGCCCCAGGTCAAATTCAAGATGAGTAGAAATGCCTCTCATCAAAAGGAAAAATCTTACGACATCTGCACCAACCTCATCGAGTAAATCATCGAGTGTGTAATTTTTCCCAGTTCGTTTCGACATCTTGATTTGTTCTCCGTTTTCGGTTAATGTAACAAACTGGTGAATATATACTTTTACTTTACCAGGCTCGAAACCGAGTGCTTTAACTCCGGCAAGGACATCGGGAACAGTAGCTATATGGTCGGCACCGAAAATATCAATCAGAACATCGAATCCCCTTCTGAATTTTTCCCTGTGATAGGCAATGTCGGGAAGGCGGTAAGTAGGCTCCCCCGTTGATTTCACAATCACCCTGTCATCATTCAAACCCATTTTTGTCAGGGCCAGCCACAATGCACCGTCTTTTTCATAAGCCAGTCCTTTATTTCTAAATTCGTCTATTACTTCCTTGATTTTGCCCTCAGAGTAAAGTGAATCTTCATTGTAATAAACATCCTGGTTAATACTCATTCTCTCGAGGGTTTTTTTGATTTTTCCGAAGCACCATACTTCGCCGAATTTCCTTAATGTTTCAAGGTTATTTTTGTTATCTTCGATGAATTTGTTATTATTTTCTTTAATCAAATCCGACGCAATTTCTTTTACATAATCGCCATGGTAGCCATCATCTGGGAAAGGAAAATCAGGCTCATCCAATTGCTGCCTGTATCTTGCATAAATAGATTTAGCAAGAACATTCATTTGATTTCCGGCATTGTTGAAATAATATTCGCGCGTAACATCGTATCCAAGCCATTCATAAAGATTTGCTATAGTATCACCAATGCAAGCGTTCCTGCCATGCCCCAGGTGAAGTAAACCTGTAGGATTCACGCTTACATATTCTACATTAACTTTGATTCCCTTACCTAAATCCGATTTGCCAATGTTCTTATCAAACTCATAAAGTTTTTTTAAAATTTCAGAGTAAAATGATTTGGAGAATTTTATATTTATAAAACCAGCTCCGGCAATATCAATTTTTTCATTCAGATTTTTGTCTAAAGACAGATTTTTAATTAATTCGGATGCAATTTCTCTCGGAACCTTTTTCAGCGTACCGGCAAGCTTCATTGCAATGTTAGTTGATAAATCGCCATGTTCGGGATTTTTAGGAGTCTCGAAAATTATATCAATGTCGTTTTGGATGCCCATTTTATTAAGTGCATCAGCAAAGGCGTTCCGTAAAACTTCTTCATACATTTATCACAGTTCCTTTAGACAATTTTTTTTAGTTCTTTTTCAGTAACAATTTTCAATTTACTGTTTTTATCGGGTTTAAGGAATTGGGCATCTCCCCATAACTTTTCAAGTTTATAAAATTCTCTGGCTTTTTTTAGCATAACATGGATTACCACGTCAAAAAAATCGAGCAATACCCAGTAATTACCGTCAAGCCCTTCAACCCTGGGCTTTTGCAGTTTTGCTTCCCTGCATCTTTTATTAATCTCGTCAACAACAGCTGATACCTGAACCTCGGAATCACAAGTACAGATAACAAAATAATCAGAAGGAGATTGTTCAATTTTCGTTAGATTTAAAACTAAAACGTCGTAGGCAAGTTTGTCTTCGGCAGCAAGTGCAGCTAAGGCTGCGAGATTTTTTGAAGTACGCGGTATCTTTGTTTTGACCAATAGCTCTCCTTTTATTGATAAAATTTATTAATACTCAATTCGGATTTATTGACGTTTAATTTCATTATTATTTCAATTTAAGCACTATCATTTAAAAGGTTTTAAAGAACTGAAATCGTTGCCTATTATTATAGTATTAATAACAGGCTTAAGAGGAGCTGTTTCTACCTTAATTAAATTCTTATCAATACCGAGTGCTTCGGTAATTTTCACTGAATTCTGAAGGTCCCCCGACCTGTCAATAAGGAATGATTTATCAACTGCTCCGCTGTAATTGCCAACATCTGATACCGCGAAACCTTTGGTTACAAGATAATCCTTAACTCTCTTAGCCAGACCTTCGACACCACAGGCGTTCAGGACCTGTAACTGTACCTGTGATACATTATGAGCATTATTGTCTTGTAAAGGTAGAGCCGCTACTGATGCGGCAACAGTTGGATTAGCGAATATCCTGTTAATAAAAGAAACGGACATTATTAAAACCATAAATCCAAGAACAGAAATTATAATTGTTCTTGTCAGCTTTTTTTTATCCAGTGGAGTTTTCTTTATATTCGTCATTTGTACTGAATTAAATTGTTTAACAAAAAAGAATATATTAAACAAAAAATGTGCCTGAATTAATTATAAAAGACTTGTAAAGCGATAATTCTTTTATCCTAAAAATGAGGTTATAAAAGAAATTAATTTTCATTAAGAATAAATTTTTGTTTCTTTAGACTGGCTAAAAGAATTTGCCTTGCCCTGAAAAGATGTGCCTTTACTGTACCAAGCGGAATATCCAGTTTTTCAGCAATTTCACTGTAATCTAGGTCTTCTTCATGGCGAAGTTTAATAATTTGCTTGTAATTTTCCGGAAGTTTTTCAATAGCATCGAATATAACTTTTCTTCTTTCCTGATTAATATACTCCACATCAGGCACATAGGTTTTATCCTCGATTTCAAATACCATATCATCATCGTCACTGCTAACCGGCTGGCTTAACGAAATTGTGGGAAACCTTTTTTTTCGCAGAAAATCAATACAAGTATTTGAAGCAATCCTGTAAATCCATGATGAGAACGCATATCCGAATTGAAAAGAATCGAGAGCATTATAGGCTTTAATAAATGTTTCCTGGGTCAGGTCTTGTACATC
>DAHXMP010000038.1 GCA_027371665.1 Bacteroidota bacterium
TCAATTGTATGATAATATGGGTAATCTTGTTAGCAAGATATACAACGGCAAGCAGGATAAAGGCAGCTATAAGTATCCCTATAACACAAAAGACTTGAGAGAAGGCTTGTATTACGGCGTTCTGTGGGCTAATACCGAATATAAGACAATAGGGATAATAATAATGCATTAAAAATATGATTATTTATTAATTTTATTTTGAGGTAAAAATTATAAAGAATATAGTTGTTTAAATTATTTTTTCTTATTATATTTTAAATGTTGATTATAACTGTTTGGACAGAATGCAACATTTGAAAACGAAATTGATTAGCAGGGTAATAGTATTTGTTTTTTGTTTTAATATGCTGTTTTCTCAAAATAAAGAAAATTTATCCCCTTTTGAATACAAGCATTTCACATCAATAGTTTGTTTATTCGCCGGTTTATGCTTCGACACAAGGTCTAATGATTTCATAAATGAGTATGCGAAGTATTTCAGTACTAATGTCGAACAGTTCAGCACTTCGCCTATCGTCAGCCTCGCATTTAAATTTGATTTCATCAAAAATATAAGACTGGGTTTGTCATTGGGCTATGTCAGCTCCGGTATGAGCGACTATTTTAAGGAAAAATTTTCCAACTATGACCTGCAATATGAGAGGGATATAGGTGAAAACCTATCCATCACAACTTATCCTTGCCTGTTCATTACTGAATATAATCCAATCGAAAAGCAGTTCCAGGGCTATGTTGGAGCAGGTGCAGGCTTTGTGTACAGCCAGGTTAAATGGGAAGAATCGGTAAATTCAAACTATGAGGATGACACAAGGAAAGGTGGTATAATTAAATTTGATAAAGGACTTTTTCCTGCTTTCAGAATTTATACCGGTGTAGAGCTTGGTTTCGATAAAAAGCCCGGTGATAAATTTTTAGGGAGTCTAATTCTGGAAGCGGATTATACTTTTATTTTTAGATTTATCGATATGTTCTCTGATATTGCAAAACAATTCGACCCAAAACCGCCGGGCTGGGATAATAAATATGCAATATTTCCGGGATACATTGGTCTTTCAATTGGATTATCGTTCAACTTTCAAAGGAGGCAAAAGCAGTAGTAAATTACCGATAATTGATGATAAGTTATTATATTATCAATTATTTTCGATTCTTTCGGTTCCCATGTTTATGGGATTTTAGTTTCAATTAATTTCATAAAAACAATGAGAGGTATAATATGAGAACAAAAGTTACATTCAGACACATGAAGTCTGAGAATGAATTACATGAAGCAGCAACCGAAGCAGCAGAAAGATTCGAGAAATTTTATTCGGGTATTTCCGGTACAGACATTATCTTCAAAAATGAAGCTAACAAAATTGTTGAATTCACCGTCAGAGTTAACGGCACTGTTCTAGTTGCCAAAGAAAGCTCCAATGAATTTAACAAGAGCCTGAATGAAGCGGCGGATAAAATGATTCGCCAGTTAAGAAAATGGAAAACTAAGTTTGAGCATAACTCAAAAGGATATATATTACCGTTAAAACAAGAGGGGTATTGATAAAGATTATCAATGTAAATTAATTGAGAGTTTTTTGAATTTGTAAGGGGCATCGAGCCCCTTTTTTATGTTCTATATATCTTC
>DAHXMP010000045.1 GCA_027371665.1 Bacteroidota bacterium
ATGTTGAACAATATGTGAAATTGCTTATTGATTCTGAATTTGATATTGTTACGAATTTTGCTGCCCAGCAGTGGGCTACCGACCTCGCATTGCCGATTTTGAAAATGATTAAAGGCAAAAAAGTCTTCGTACCAACAGGATTTTCAGGGTTGTTTATGCCTTCGTACAAAATATATTATCAAGCTATACCTGAAAGAATGAAAGAATATGATATGAATATTTTTCTTTCCAATAATTACAGGGATATTAATTTGGCGAGGGAAAATAATATTGAAAATATAATTATTATTCCAAATGGAGCAGATGAAAGAGAGTTCCTTTACGAGTTTAAAATTGATTTCAGAAAAAAATATGGAATATCAAATGATGATTTTTTTGTTCTGCATGTAGGTTCAAAAACAGGATTCAAAGGTCATTATGAGGCACTTAAAATATTCAGCAAGGCCAAAGTTGACAATGCTGTGCTTGTAATGATTGGAAACAATTCAAATGGAATTTATAAAAATCTAATGAAATTCTTTGATTTAAATCTTAAACATTTTAATAAGAGTAGCAAACAAAAATCAAGAAATAAAAGAGTAATTGTAATCAGCACATCGAGGGAAGAAACCATAGAGGCTTTTAAAGAGTCTGATATTTTTTTGTTCCCGTCAAATATTGAATGTTCTCCGCTTGTGCTTTTTGAATGTATGGCTGCCAAGACACCGTTTATGACTAACGATGTAGGTAATGCAAAAGAAATAGTTGAATGGTCGAATAGTGGAGTCGTATTGCCAACAATGAAGGCAGGGGGAATGAGCAAGGCTAAAATCTGGAAAAGTGCGAGACTTCTCGAAGAAGTATATAAAGATAAAAATAATAGAATAAAAATGGCTGAATCAGGTTTCAAAGCATGGACAGAAAGATTTACCTGGGATATAATAGCCTGCGAATATGAAAAACTTTATCTAAATTTATTAAATAATTCATATAAAAAATGAGAATGGATAAAGCACCTGTCATATCAGTTGTCATGCCGGTATATAAGGAAGAGCCTGCAATTCTTGAAAGAGCTATTAAGTCTATTCTTAATCAAATTTATAATAATTTCGAATTAGTAATTGTTCTCGACAATCCGCAAAATGAAAAAGCAATAGGATTGATTAATGAATACATAATAAAAGACAATAGAATAAAATTAATCGTTAATGAAGAAAATCTTGGAGTAGCTCCAACTTTAAATGTCGGAATAAAGACCGCAGTTGGAAATTATATTGCAAGGCAGGATGCCGACGATGAGTCATATCCTGATAGGCTTGAAAAGCAAATGAAAGTATTTAATTCGGACAATTCGTTCGATGTAGTCGGAACAGGTATCGAATATGTTGATGATACGGGCAAATTGCTTTTTCAAAGATTATATAAAGAAAATCCAACAAATGAGTTTAAGAGATACAATCCTGTTCCGCATCCTTCTTTGCTTATTAAAAAAATAACTTTTGAAAAGCAAGGCTACTATTGTGAAGATGAAAATGTAAAATATGTAGAAGACTATGACTTGTGGCTCAGATGGCATCTAAAAGGCAAAAAATTTCATAATATTAATTCTATACTTTATAAATATTATCAGAATAATCAAAATATAAAAAGCAAAAACACGAAACTGCAATTGAAAAATACTTATAAATTAAAATATAGATACAGAAAACAACTTCAATTTGGTTTTGTTGATTATCTGCGAATTTTTGGAGAAATGATTTTATCAATTTTGCCAGCGAAAACAATCACTTTCCTATTTTATAAATTATATAAAGTCTAATAAATATTTACATATATTGC
>DAHXMP010000046.1 GCA_027371665.1 Bacteroidota bacterium
TTTGTATCATCATGTATAGATAATAACCATGAAAACTCTGAAACTCTTTCTTCACATAATAATCATCTTATGCTTTTTTTATAAAATTTTATTTCGATTCTATAGAAATCAGCTCCGAGACATACTGGACGAGGGAAATCATTTTGGAATAATTCATCCGCTTTGGTCCGATAAGCCCGATAGCACCTGCGGCAGAGCCTATGCGGTATTTGGTAACAATCATGCTGTAATCGTCGAACAGTTCGGTCTGCATTTCCCTGCCGATGAGAATATTTACTCCGTCCGAGTCTTCATACTTATCGAGCAGATGGACAATAACCTCCTCGTTTTCGACGAGTTCTATAACGCCTTTGACACGCTCGAGGTTTTCGTATTCGGGATTTTTCAGAAGGTGCTGTGTACCTGCAATATGAAGCCTTTCGTCAGTCCTGCCGGTTTCGAAAATTTTGTTGATGGAGCCGATGAAGAGCCTTATTAACGGTGTTTCGAGCAAATCATTTCCCCCTATCATTTCAAAGAAATTGTCGCGTATAAATTTCAGCGGCTTCCCGCTTATTTTATCATTGATATAGCCCGTGATTTCATCGAGATTCTTTGTATCAATCTGAAAATCGGCTTCAAGCGTTACCGTTCGGACTACATTGGAATCGAGTGCGATAACGACAAGAATCCTGTTAGATGAAAGTTGTATAAGCTCAATTTTGAGAACGAGCAGGTTGGTGATGTGGGGCAGTTCAACGATGCCCAGATAGCGGGATAACAGTCCAAGCAGGTGGGAGGCATCCTTAAGTAAGTTTTCGCTAACGGCAGGCATGAGTTTTCTTTTAAGTGTGAGTATTTCCCTCGAGCTGAGTTTTTCGATGTTCATAAGGGAGTCAACGTAGAAGCGATAGCCCTTATCCGTTGGTATTCTTCCTGCCGATGTGTGTGGATGGCTGATGAATTCCATATCCTCGAGGTCAGCCATTACGTTGCGAATCGTAGCAGGGCTCAGCTTCATTTCTTTTTCGAGATACCTCGACAGTGAACGTGAACCGATGGGAGAGGCTTTCAGGATGTATAGATGGATAATTGTACGTAAAATATCTCTTTCGCGGACTGATAGTTCGCGCTCCAAGCCTTTTTCCGGTATTAATACTTTTGACGTCATAATAACTTAATCGCAAATATGTAAAATTTATTTGAAAAATCAAGAAGTGAATAATTTTAGGAATTGCTATTTTGTATACATGTCATTCTGAACGAAGTGAAGAATCTCCTGGTAATTGCACCCATACCCACGTTAGATTCTTCGTTTCACTCAGAATGACAAACTAAGTATACCAAATTTTCAATAACTAATTTTAAAGGATGATTAATGCTTTGAATTAATGTTAGAAACCAATTGCCAAACTTGAGAAAACAGGAATTTCTCAGTGAATAACAATAAATCAGTACCCAAACTTCTCTTTCAGCTTATCGGCAACTGCCGGTGGAACAAATTCGCTGACATCCTGCTTGTACTTTGAAAGCTCTCTTATTATGCTCGAATTGAGGTATGTGTAGCGTTCGTGAGGCATAAGGAAAATCGTGGTTATTTCGGGAACAAGCTTGCGGTTCATCAGTGCAATCTGGAACTCGTATTCAAAATCTGAAATTGCCCGGATTCCTCTTATCAGAGCCACGGAATTTTTCGAACGGGCGAAATCAACAGTTAATCCGTGATGACTTTCCACTTCTACATTAGGCAAATCTTTAAGAGATTCTTTTGCCATTTCGAGCCGTTCTACATCTGTGAATAGCGTTTCTTTCTTTGAGTTGACTGAAACGACTACGATAACTTTATCAAAAAGCTGGCTTGCACGCTCGATTACGTCAACATGACCGTTTGTAATCGGGTCGAATGTGCCGGGGTAAACTGCGATTCTTTCCATAATTATTTATAATAATAAATTTAATATTGAATTTTTGACATCAAAATAAACAAAAGTCAGATAAAGTTAAAAATTTAAAAAAAATTATTTGCAAAATAATTTGGAAATTAAAAATAATTTGGAAATTAAAAATAATTTATTTAAATTAAGTATTAATGATTAAATAGTATTTTTAAGTCTGATTATAATCTTTAAATTTTAACAAGAAACTCTAAAAAATTAAATATAGATTTTCAATCATTAAAGGAGTTTCAATTATAGTTAGAAGGCTGTCTATTTTCTTATTGCTATTTTCAATAGCAAGCTTTTTCGCAAATGCTCAACAAACGCGTTATTAATTAATAACTTGCAAAAATAAATACCATCATCAATTATTCCTATTTTTATTGAACGATTAAATACTGGGTAATCGTAAGCTCTTTCAACAT
>DAHXMP010000064.1 GCA_027371665.1 Bacteroidota bacterium
GTTTCCCGTCTTTATAAAAAAGACCCTCGACCACTTTCTCTTTATTCAAATTATTGAAAACATAATTTTTTAAGAAATTTAAAAAAAAAATATCTTATGAGTAAAGACAATCAATCAAATGAATATATTGTAACTGCACGGAAATGGCGACCGTTAATATTTGCAGATGTCATTGGGCAGGAGCATATAACAACGACTCTTAAAAACGCTATACGATTGAAAAGAACACATCATGCATATTTGTTCAGCGGTCCGAGAGGTATAGGTAAAACTACAACTGCGAGGATACTTGCGCGTGCTTTGAACTGCCCGAACCTTAAAGATACTGAGCCCTGCAATGAATGTGAATCTTGCGTTTCGATTCTCGAAGGCAGGTCTATGGATGTTATCGAGATTGACGGTGCATCGAACAACAGCGTTGACGACGTCAAGAAAATACGTGAATATATTAAATTTACACCGGTAACCGGGAATTATAAGATTTATATTATTGATGAAGTGCATATGCTTTCGACATCTGCCTTTAATGCATTGCTAAAAACCCTTGAAGAGCCGCCTCCTCATATTATTTTTATCTTTGCGACTACTGAATCTCATAAAGTTCCGGCTACAATATTGAGCAGATGCCAAAGACATAATTTCAGGAGAATCGAGTTAGATAAAATAACACAACAATTATCTTACATAGCTGGCAAAGAGTCAATTATAATTGATGAAGAATCGCTTGTAACAATTGCCAGAAAAGCCGATGGTTCGATGCGTGATGCACAGAGTGTATTTGACCAGGTTGTAGCTTATTGCGGAAATGATGTTGATATTAACCTGGTTTCGGATGCTTTGCACCTAATAGACATTGAGTTTTATTTCAGAATAAGCAAGTCTATAAAAGATAAGAACATCAAAGAAATGTTTGAAATTGCTAACGAAGTAGTTACTAAAGGATATGATTTACAGGAGTGTCTTAGCGGACTGCTGGAACATTTCCGAAATATGCTCGTTACTAAAATATCCGAAAACACAGGTATAATTGAAAGGTCTTCAGCAACAATCGAAAGATACCTTGAGGAAGCATCAAATTTTACAAAAGCAGACATGTTAAGAATTCTTAATCTTATTGCTTCGGCTGAGCAGGCATTGAGGTACTCGCCACAGCCGAGAATAAGGTTTGAGATGGCTCTTATACAGCTTGCATCAATTGATTCGACAGTTGAAATTTCTACATTACTTGATTTTATCAGTAAGAAGAAAAACGATGATAGTTCTTACTTGCCTAAAGAAAAGTCAAGTTTCCCGGTTTATGATTTGCCGGCACAAAAAGAAGAAAAAAAAACTATTAACGAACCTCTGAAAGACAAATACCCGGTTTCAGTTACAGATGATAAAGAAAAAAAAGCTTCTTCATATGCCGGAATAAATAGTAAGGTGTTAAATGCTGTTGACATCGAGACGGGATGGGCTGACTTTGTATCGAGGCATGCAACACATGATTCGGAATTTATATTATTAAACCAACCTGATATTATCAGCCCGAATTTTTTTAATGGTGAAATTGTCTTCCGTTCAACTGAAAAATTTATCGAAGAAATGTACTCAAAAAAAAAGACTTAAGCTTGAAAGTATGCTTAAAGATTTTTATGGAGCCGATATAACTACAAAATTTATGACCGAACCCGTAGAAAAAGTATCAAATAATCCTGATAGTATATTGATAAGAAACAGCCTTAATGATGATAAAAAACAGGAAGAAATTAAAGCACAAAGTAGAGAAAAGACAGTTGTTGCCATTGAAAATATTAATAACAAAAATAATTCAGAAGTTCTTCCTATTGAGAGAGCTATTATTGATATGTTTAGTGCAAAAGAAATTTAAATCCATGAAATACGTTAGAAGCTAAAATAATTTGTTTATCTGATTATATATAATAGAAAAAAATAATCATGGCTATAGAAACGGGAAAAAAAGCAAAAGAATTTACAGCTTTTTCAGGTAGCGGTAAGAAAATTACACTTTCTGATTTCAAAGGAAAATGGATTGTTCTGTATTTTTATCCGAAAGATAACACATCGGGCTGTACCGAAGAAGCATGTAGTTTTCGCGATAACATGGGAAGAATCACAAAATCGGGTGCCATCGTAATAGGTGTCAGCCCTGACAGCGTGAAATCGCATGACGGCTTTAAGGAAAAATACAGTCTGAATTTTATTCTTGTAAGCGATGAAGAAAAATCTATCTGCAAGGCTTATGATGTACTCGGAGAAAAAAGTTTATACGGAAGAAAATATATTGGTGTCATCAGAAGCACATATATTATAGATGCACAGGGTATAGTCCGCCATGTTTTTTCCAATGTAAAAGTTGACGGACATGTTGATGAAGTAATTGCAAAGCTCAAAGAATTACATTAAAATAAAGAAAAATCGATGATTGATACTCATGCACATCTTGATTTCGAGGCATTCGATGCAGACAGGGATGAAGTTATTAACAGAGCATTAGCAGAAGGAATTGAATTCATAATTATACCCGGAGTTGAAATAAAAAATTTTGAAAAAATTTTGAAAATCTCAGAAAAATATGACAAAGTATTTTGCGGAATGGGCATCCATCCGCATTATGCTTTGGAAGCGGGAGAAAATGAATTGAAATCAGTCAGGTCAAATAGCTTGAACAAAAAAACAGCTGCTATTGGTGAAATCGGTTTGGATTATCATTATGATTACGCTCCGGCGGATGTCCAGAAAAAATTGTTCAGACAGCAGATTGGAATTGCTAAGGACCTGGATTTACCTGTCATCGTTCATAACCGCGAAGCCGACGACGACATATATAATATCTTACAGGAAGAACAGGATGGTAATCTTCGCGGTGTGATGCACTGCTTTTCAAGTGATATCGATTTTCTTAATAAATGCCTTGATTTAGGCTTTTACATTTCTTTTACGGGAAACATTACATTTAAAAAAAGCAGATTAGATGATTGTGTAGGTGAAGTTCCCAATGATAAGCTAATGCTCGAGACCGATTCACCCTTTATGACTCCCGTTCCTCATAGAGGTAAAAGGAATGAGCCTGTTAATGTTAAGTTAATTGCTGAAAAAATCGCACAAATCAAAAATAAAACAACAAATGAGGTAATCTCGATGACAACTGCAAATGCAATAAAATTCTTCAAATTATTTATAGTAATTCTCTCGTTTTTTGTTGTCTATAATATTTCTTTTTCCCAGGATAAAGAAAACTATAATAATGAAGATTCAGCAAATGTTGAATATATTAATCCTTTTGCAAAAAAAATAGGTATTGGGATAGTTTATGGTTCCAACACGATTGTAGAAACATATACTCTTCAAAAAAACGGAGGGAGTATAGATGTTTCCTATGAAGGGATTCCGACTTATGGTGGTTCTTTGTTTTACAGCCCTTTGGATTTTTGTTTACTGGAAGCAACTTATCTATATTCAAAAAATACAAAAGTCTCTATAGATAATCCCGGTCAGCCTCCAACGATAGACAATATATTTGAGTTAAGTTCCAATTGGATTGTAAATCCATATTCACGTGTTAATTTTTACGGAATTGTCGGATACACTGCAGTTTTCAGTACGATATTTAATGAAAAAAAATCCAGCAGTGACATAAATGCCGGAATCGGTTTTTTCGTAAATATTCCAACTAAATTTGGATTAATTAATGTCTTAGCTGAATGGAAATTGAACGTTGGATTAAATTCAGTCAGCACTACATATCAAAGGCCCGGTACAAATCCGACTCCAGTGCCTGCAAACCGTTCGGTCTTTTCATCAATACCAAGGGCTGGGATTAATTTTTATCCTAACCTGAGCTTTCTGAAATAACAAAATCATAAATGTTTATTATTTAATTCATCTTAAATATCCTAATGGATTCAAGCGGGTGCCTCCGTGCCATAGCTCGAAATGAAGGAATGTCCCCTCGACCGATTCTCCCGTTCTGCCAATAACAGTTCCCTGCTTAACCGGTTGGTCTTTCTTCACATTTACACCAGACAGATTAGCATAAACAGAACGCAATCCTCCTCCATGATTAATTATTATCAAAGTACCGTAACCCGGAAGCCAATGTATAAGAGAAACTACGCCGGCTGCCACCGAAACTACAGGAGAGCCGACCTTTGAATGAATATCAACACCCGGATTATCAAAAATCGTATTGGTTTCGATATTCTTGTTTGGACCGTATTGTTTGTCAATTTTCTTACTGTTAACAGGCCAAATGAGTCTTCCGATTGCCGGATTTCTTTTTGTTTCAGGTTCAAGATTAAGGCTTTGATATTTATTACTATAGTTTGTTTGGCCTTCGGATAGCGAATGTGCTGAACTTGTAGTCCCGGATTTAGATTTTGAAGCTAATCTTTTTCTTTCCTGCTCTTTTTCCAGTTCTTTTTTTATTAGTTGGCTGATAATCCCTTTTAATTTATGGGCACTGCTCTGCATGTCTGCGAGTTGTTTGGCTAATTTGGTTTTATCCTTTCTGATATTATTAATCAGAACTTTCTTTCCTTTTATTACTTTTTGCAATTCATTGTTTAGCTTTTCCTTTTTACTTTTGTCATTGATTTGTAAATTTGTCTTAACGACGAGAATATTTTCCTTCTCAGCCAGCGAATCCTTCAAATGTGAAATTTCTTCGGCAAGAAGATTCATTTTTCCGGTCAGGCTTTTCATATATAATTCATTTTGTGCCTCAGGGAAATTACCGTTGCCTGACATTACATAATCAGATGAAGAACTATTTGTCATTAAAAAATATTCTTTAGATAATAAAGCATACTCTGATTGCATCTGTGCAAGGCGATTTTTAAGCTTTTCATAATTATATTTTATTACATGAATTGTGTCCTGATTCATGTTGATATTTTGCACGAGGACATTTATATTTTTTTTCAGTATAGAACTTTGTTTCTGATGATGACTCAAAATGTCAAGCTCGTTTTTTTCTTTCTTTTTAAGATTATTTAACTGATGGCGTGTTTTATAAATATTATTATTTAGATTTTCAAGTTCTTTTTGATGCTGCCTGATATTACCATTATCATAGTATTTCTGTTTTGCCGAAGGATTTGTGGATTTAATGTTTTTCTTACTATGATATTGTTTTTTGCCCGTGGATTTCTTCTTTCTCCCGGTACTTTTCTTCCCTGATGTTCTTTTCGGTTTATTTTTTTGTAAATGAACCCTTGTGTGCTTTTTCTTTGCAAAGACATGCGAAGGCTGAACAGTAAATGCAATACAAATGCTGAGAATTAAAACAATTATAACATAAAATTTTTTCAAGCTCAATTTTATCCTGTCATATTTCAAGAAATAATTTATATCAACTCTGATTTTACTCTCCTGATGACCGCACCGAGAGAACTTAATTTTTCTTCGATTTCCTCATATCCCCGGTCAATATGATAAATTCTAAGAACTTCTGTAATACCATCGGCAACCAGTGCTGCAAGAATAAGGGATGCACTTGCCCTTAAATCCGAGGACATGACTATAGCTCCCGTCAGATTTTTACCGCCGTTAACAAGGGAGACATTGTCAACCACTTCGATATCCGCACCCAGTCTTTGCAATTCCGGAACGTGCTTGAACCTGTCATGGTAAATTGAATCTGTAATCTTCGACGAACCATTCGCTTTAAGCATGAATGCCGTCCACTGAGCCTGTATATCCGTGGGTATCCCGGGGTAAATCGAAGTTGTGATGTCCACCGGTTTCGGATTTCCATCCATACTAATATGAATAGAACTATCATCGGTATCAATATGGCATCCTGCATCAACCAGCTTGGAAAGAACCGAAGTCAGGTGATGCGGATTTGTATTCTCCAGGGTTACATCTCCTTCGGTCATAGCGGCGGCAATCAGGTAAGTCGCAGCTTCGATTCTGTCCGGTATGGTTTCTTCGTTAACCGGCTGAAGTTCTTCGACTCCTTCAATCTCAAGTGTTGGCGTACCGACACCATTGATTTTAGCACCCATTTTTACGAGCATTTCTGCTAATGCAGTCATTTCCGGCTCGATTGCGGCATTGGTAAGTACCGTTGTGCCTTTGGCAAGGACAGCCGCCATCATAACGTTACCCGTAGCCCCGACGCTCGAAATATCGAAATTGAAAGCCGCTCCTTTGAGTTTTTTTGCCTTTGCGATGACATAACCTCCTTCGACCTCGATTTCAGCACCGAGCTTCTCCAAGCCCTTTAAATGCAGG
>DAHXMP010000095.1 GCA_027371665.1 Bacteroidota bacterium
CGGCTTTCTCTGCCCTGCCAGAACTCGAATGATACCGGAACAAGCCTGTAGCCTCCCCAGAATGATGGCAAAGGCACATTTACCGGGTATTTTGCCATATATTGTGCTACCTGCCTGATTAATGTTAACCTTCCTGATAATTGACTGCTTTGTTTCGAAGCCCATGTTCCGAGTTTACTTATATAAGGCCTGGACTGAAAATATTTGTTGGATTCTTCTTTAGATGTCTTTTCTATTTTTCCTTCTATTCTTACTTCTCTTTCCAATTTATCCCAATAGAACAATAAAGCACCATAAGGATTTTCTTCGATTTCTTTTCCTTTCCTGCTATCATAATTTGTGTAAAATACGAAACCTCTTTCATCAAAACCCTTAAGAAGTAATGCTCGTGAAGAAGGCTTTCCATCTTTAGTTGCTGTAGAAAGAAAGAAAGCTGTTTTTTCTATAATATCCGAATTTAATACTTCATCGAACCATGTTTTGAATTGTTCAAATGGATTTCTCAGGGCATTTTTTTCATCAAAACTACCCTTTTGATAATCGCGGCGAATGCTTGAGAGGCTGTCGAATATATCCATTAAAAATTTGAGTAAATTGAAAAAGTAATCACCTTTTCCCAAATATGAAGTGAAAAGGTGATGAGATATTTTTATTTAATTAATGTCATTACCGAGTTTTCAAGTCCGTCAGGAGTGATTAGACGGAGATAATATGCACCCGGAGTAAGCAATCCACCCTCAAATTCAACTGAATAACTTCCGGCATTTAACCTGGTATCGAGTATAGTTGTAACTCTGATTCCAATAGAATTAAAAACAGTGAGATTAATATTGCCTGCTTTTTTAAGATTAAATGTGATATTGGTTTTGCCATCGAAGGGATTTGGATAATTTATCAAACCGGTCGTATTATTATCAGGCAGTGTCTCAATAACAACTGTTACGGAATCCTGTGTCCTGAATCTCCATTTCAAAGACCAGTCACTTGTACCGACACCGTTTTGTGATTGAACACGCCAGAAATAATTAGTCTTGTAAGAAAGTAAACCTGAATTCACAGTATAAGATGTGTCTGAAATGCCCGTTTCATCAACTAATTTATCCATAAAATCAGCATAATTAGCAATTTGCAAATTATATGAAGATGCGTAAGAAGCCTTATTCCATTTTAATGTCGGTGTCAATGAAACCGTGTCGCCGGCAGTAGGAGTAATCTGTAACGGGACATCGGGAGATACGCTTCCAGTTGTAAAGCTCCAGGTCGGTGACCAGGGACTGTTCCCGCCGTCATTACTTGCTTCAACCTTCCAATAGTAAGTTGTGTTTGGTGTTAAATCGGCAAGGCTGTAAGAATAGTTTGTAATACCGCTTTCATCGAGAATAACATCTGATGTGAAGTCCTGTTTCTTTGAAACGATAAGCCTGTAACTATAAGCTCCCTGAGCAGGGTTCCACTGCAGTTGCGGTGTTGTACTTACATCGGTTGCATTATTTGCCGGTTGAACCAATGTCGGTGCATCAGGCTCTGCCGGCTTTTGTGTAACTAAAGTAAACCAATAAGTGTAATCCTTCATTGTCCCATTCATGTTCACGTTTTTAAGAGTAACTGTGTATTTTACATTGTCCTGAAGTCCGTCTGCATACCAAGACAGGCAATTCGGAACACCTCCCCAAGCCTGGTTGTCATCAACATGTTTCCCATGCACATTAACAGTATTATTGTTTGCATCAGTCATTTCTATTGTTGTTGTTGTATAATCAACATTTACATTATTCATCCAATTAGATTTATCAAAAAATGCAGAAAAAGATAATACCCATGATTTGTTGAATAATTCAGTAGGATAATTTTGATAAGGTACAGCAACGAAATCCTGAGACCAGTCCCCAAGATATTGGTCGGTATTACCAGCCCATAAGAAGCTCATAGCAGAAGCATAAGGATATTGGTGCGTAACATTTGGAGTGCCGTCACATCTCCCAAATGAAAATTTACTGAGAAATGGATTTATAATTGCCAATCTATGCCCTAATGTCGGTGTGCTGTTGTCAAGCATCCAATTAATAATTGCATCTGTACATGTTGGAGCTTGATTTGGATCTGAATACCATTGAATGAATAAATTGCTTTTACCGGCTCCGTCATTACCTGCAGATGTATAGCAAGACCAGGATGAAGGAGGAGTATGAGATATAGTATTGTTGGCGACCATCATCAGTGATGTTGCCTGAGATGAAGCATCTCCACTAAGGTCGTATGTAACCGGTTTTAACCCGTTGATGCTTCTTATATTATTCACATAGTTCAGTACAGAATCCTTTTGAGCTTGAGTCAAAACTCCCGGAGTGCAATTTGCAAACAATAATACTGTTAATGTGCATGGGAAACATGTTGATGACAAC
>DAHXMP010000106.1 GCA_027371665.1 Bacteroidota bacterium
ATCAAACCAACACTTTGGTCTTCCAACATTGGAATGATTTCACGTTCGATATCCCGCCCGGCAATAGTATAATAAGCCTGGAGCGATACGAATTTCGCTTTATTATTATATTTTGAATAATCAAGAGCCTTCATAATATGCCATGCCGCAAGGTTACTGCACCCGATATATCTCACTTTCCCGTTCTTAACCAACATGTCAAGTGTGTCGAGTGTATCTTCGATAGGAGTCAGTTCGTCATAGCCGTGAATCTGGTATAAATCAATGTAATCAGTTTTCAGTCGTTTCAGGCTTTCTTCAACCTGGTGCATTATATGTTTTCGGCTTAAGCCTGAGCTGTTTGGCAATTCATTCATTGTACCCCGAACTTTTGTAGCAATTACCAAATCATCACGGTTCAGCCCGAGGCTTCGAATTGCTTTACCCGTCATTTCTTCGGCTAATCCCAGCGAATAAGCATTAGCCGTATCAATAAAATTAATTCCTGCTTCGACTGTGTATTTGACAATCTCGTCAACAGTCTTTTGTTCTACCGTTCCTATTGCAGTCCAGAAGCCCCTGCCGCCGAAGGTCATTGTGCCGAGGCATAACTCAGAAACTTTAAGACCCGTGTTTCCTAGTAATTTGTATTTCATATCAATCGTTAAAATATTAAGTTTATAATTTTATATATAGAGCACAAAATTATAAAAAATCTTACCATTGAAGTCAATTCGTAAATGATTTCTCGCTTTCCTTAAAAAACAATAAATTTCTGTATTATTTATCTATTAATTTCGTAAAGTAACTTTTGAAGGTTTTTAGAAGGGAAAAAAATGCAAAACAGAAAACTTGGTACCGGCAATTTGGAAGTCTCGGCATTAGGACTGGGATGTATGGGAATGAGTTTCGGTTATGGGCCTGCGGCTGACAAGCAGGAAATGATTTCATTAATTAGAAAAGCCGTAGAGCGCGGTATTACTTTTTTCGATACCGCTGAGGTTTATGGTCCATTCACAAATGAAGAACTCGTGGGAGAAGCTTTGTCGCCTTTTCGCATGCAAGTTGTGATTGCCACAAAATTCGGTTTCAAATTAGACCCTAACGGAGGTCCCCAATGGACTGGCTTGGACAGCCGTCCTGAGCATATCAGGCAGGTAGCCGAAGCATCGCTTAAACGATTGAAGACAGACGTTATAGATTTATTTTATCAGCATCGGGTTGACCCGGAAATACCTATTGAAGACGTGGCAGGGACCGTAAAAGAACTGATTCTTGAAGGTAAGGTGAAACACTTCGGTATGTCTGAAGCAAGTGCAAATACAATTCGGCTTGCAAATGCAGTATGCCCCGTTACCGCTGTGCAGAGTGAATATTCTCTCTGGTGGAGGGAACCGGAAAACGAAGTACTTCCTGCACTCGAAGAACTCGGAATCGGCTTCGTTCCTTTCAGTCCTCTCGGAAGAGGCTTTCTTACCGGAAAAATCAACGAAAATACGACATTCGATAAAACGGACTTCCGTAACACGGTACCCCGGTTTGCACCTGAAAACAGAAAAGCAAATCAAGCCGTTGTTGAATTATTAAAACAAATCGCTGAACGTAAAAACGCAACCCCGGCTCAAATTGCACTTGCCTGGCTGCTTGCACGGAAACCCTGGATTGTTCCGATTCCGGGAACGACGAAACCAAACCGGCTGGAAGAAAATATAGCTGCAGTCTCGATAGAACTAACATCAGATGAACTTCATGAAATTGAAACAGAAGCATCAAAAATAAAAGTGCAGGGAGCCCGGTACAGTGAAAGTACCGCAAAAATGGCAGGCAGGTGATTTCAAATTAAAATATATTTCATCGGTTATGTTTTTTGTTAAACTGAGCATGGCCGCAGTATGAAAACCTTATGCTCATCAGTCTTCGACTCCGCTCAGACTGACAATCAATATTAGTAATTATTTAATCTTATTAAGATAATTTATTACTGGTTTTCCCTGTAAATATAACAAGTATTCTTTAGCAAATCCTTCGATATTTCGATGCGTTCTTTTTCTTCGAGGATATTAAAACTGCGGCTCATCAAGCCAAAGCCTTCGTCATAACCGATTAATGTCGTTGCTGCGAAGTTAATAGTTTCCGTAGCCAATTCCCGCAGGTGGACACATCCTTCACTGCCGCCTATTAATTGGGATATTTTTTTGACGATGCCTCTTTCAACTTTTAATCCGATAAGTAGCGAAGCTTTAACAGACACAATGGGACAATCTTTGTGGGGATGATTTGCAAATTCGCTCTTTGCATACACAATCGTTTTAGTCTGCGGTTCGATATGTATGTTCAATCGTATCAGATGATACGGGTCTAACAGAGTAGCTTCGAGCATAAGGTTGCCGTTCTCCAGCTCAAAAGCATCAATGCCGATGTCTCTTTTTGATACAAGATGTTTTATAGGTATTTTATCAAATTCATTAGTCATAGCTTGTTCCTGTTTTAATTTTCGAATTTTTTCAATGACGGATTAACATTTCCGGAAGTTATAAACATTATTCTTCTTGCCGATAAATGTAAAAAGGCCTGAACGGGGTATCAGCCGTGGTATCCAACTTGGAGGCCATAATGAAATTATCCCTCTTGTTTTTAGAATACGGTACAGCTCCGGTAAAATCAAATTTAAAGGCAGCATTGGTGCAGGAAGCACACCGAACACTAGTACTGCGTCAATACTTTCTTTTTCTAACATAGTATTTAATGCGTTACCTACGACCACGCTGACATTCTTCAGGTCGGCTGCCTGAACTTTTTTTGATACTGTTTCGACAGACTCCTGCAGTATGTCCATTGCAAACAAATGTCCTTCGTCGCCTATCAAACGGGCTGCGGGAATAGTAAAAAATCCTGTTCCGCATCCTATTTCTAAGACAGTTTGACCTGTATGGATACCTGCACCTTGTAAAATTTTCAGCGGTCCGAAGAATCGGTATCGAAGTCTGCTCTCCATTATAGAAGCCATGATTCTTA
>DAHXMP010000152.1 GCA_027371665.1 Bacteroidota bacterium
CATGGTCTTCGGGTAAGCAAACCTTAGAGAATTACAATAAGCTGAATAATCTGATTCAGGAACAGACTTATACTCCCAAAATCAAGTCTGAAATTCTAAATATTATGAACAAGTATAAAGGTTTGCTCAGCAAGCAAAAGAGCGATTTTATTCTGCTCCGTGTCGTTCGTGGCAGCTTCATAAAGCATCCGAAAGGCAAGCCCTATGAGATTGCGGCTAACGGAAGGAGTGCCTGGCTCGGCTGGTTTGAACTCGTAAAAGAAGCTGTCGATAATACTGCAACCGACAATACTGCCCGTGTAATTGATTTGGTCAATGCCGATGTGCAATGCGTTGTCGAGGTTGAAAACCGAATCGTCCTGAAACGGTTTAACGATGAAATCCTGGGAAAAGCCGGGACGGCTCCATTCAGCCATGTAATGGTGATAGACGGCAACGATGAGCGTGGAATTGATGTGGGAATAATGGCAAGACAAGAATTCGGAATTGTGCGTATGCTCAGCCATGTTGACGATACCGATGCTCATGGTTTAATCTTCAGCCGTGATTGTGCCGAATATGAAATTGAAACCCCAAAAGGCAGCCGACTTCTTTTGCTCGTCAATAATTTCAAAAGCAAGGGCTACGGCAAGGCAGCGGATTCCGATGCAAAGCGTCTTCGCCAGACTACAAGAGTTCGCCAGATATATGATGATTATATCAATGCAGGCTATGATTATGTTGCGGTAGTGGGCGATTTCAATGATACACCGGATAGCCCTCCTGTTGCACCTTTGTTAACCAACGGCTCGACGCTGAAAGACATAACTACACACACAAATTTTCAGGGCGATAGCCGTCCGGGAACTTACGCAAATGGAACTGAATCGGGTAAGATTGATTACATACTTTTGTCACCCAAACTCTATAGTAAGGTACAGTCCGGCGGAATAGAGCGGCGTGGAGTATGGGGAGGCAAGAACGGAACACTTTTCCCACACCTCGCTACGATGAATTCAAGCGTTGATGCGGCGTCAGACCATGCAGCCTTATGGGCGGAACTGGATGTGTGAGATGTGTGATTTGTTTGAATTATTCTTTGCAAATAAGAATTACAAATTCATTCATTGTTGTTGAATCAAAAGTCAAGGTTATTTAGGACAACACAATTATCCGAATATTTATTATTTTATAATACATGAATTTAAGGTTGACTATGAATTTAACCCTAACAATCTAATTATCTAAAATACTGACAACCCTAAAGACCTATACCCCTCACTTCACCACATCCTTCTCACTGCTTTGCGTAACGTCTCGTTTTGCAAAATCACAAAGTAAACACCTTACGAAACGTTGTTTAGTTTATAATACGCAATGTGCCAGCCTGCCGAAGTTTCGCCGTCAACCAGCGTCTTCACTGTTTGCCCGAACGAATTTATTTTTTTATAAATTTTTCTATTCATAATCTTCTAAAAATTGATTGCCTATTTTCTTTGGCCTGCCCGGTTTTGGTGCATCGAAAAGGCTCATAATACCCAGCTTATTCCATTTACTAATCCAGCGGCTGATAGTATCACGGTGAACATCGAATATATGAGCTAATTGGTCAAATTTAAAATTCCTTGAACTGAGCAGGACCGCATGGGCCCTGCTCCTTATCAAGTGTTTTGGAGAATGCTTAATAATCGACCTGAGGATTATTTCATCTTTAATATTTATTTGCTTCACAAATTTCATTGCCAGGGTTTACTCGCTAATTATAATAAATTCTACTATCCTGTTCTGCTGCCTTCCTTCATCAGTTTCGTTCGATGTTACCGGTTTGGTTTTACCATATCCCTTATAACTTATCCTGTTTTTATCAATATTTTTCGATATTAGGTAATTTGCTACTGCTGATGCCCTGTCTTTCGATAATTTATTATTATAAGCGTCCGTACCGACATTATCAGTATGCCCGGCAACTTCGATTGTAATTTTTACGTTTTCTTTTAAGAACTTAACAAGCCTGTCTAATTCAGGATAAGATTCAGGCCTTAATTCTGATTTGTCGTAATCAAAGAAAATATTATTCAATCTGATTGCTTCGCCTTTTTTAATGAATACCATATCAAGATTTCGTTCCATCTCCGTGTAATCATGAATTCCTGTTGCACCTTTGTTAACCAAC
>DAHXMP010000154.1 GCA_027371665.1 Bacteroidota bacterium
GTCAAAATAATATTTTAAAATTTATAACTGAAAAAAAATATCTTTTTTTAGTACACACTAAAAATGTCTACAAAATTAATTAATAAAACGATATAAAAAATTAGAAATTTTTAAGAATTGAAAAAAATATTAAGTCTTTGAATAATCATAAATAACAGACATATTTATCCTAAATTGTTTAGCTAAGTAAATAAAAACATGCGTTTTTATTTACTTAGCATACACCTCCCTCACCTCCCAAAATTCAAAATATCTTCTGGTCTGTATTCTCTTCTGCTTGGCATTCGTATCACCCCCCTTCAAATTAATAATAGCAAATCTATACCTGAACTTCAGTCTCAATCTTGATTTCGCGGAATTTTTTTGTTCTTTCTATTACTCTTTCTTTTTCCAATCTTTCCTGCTCGCTCAGCGGGAAAGCGCTCAGAAGCTTTGCCCTGATAACAGATGGCATTTCACCAAGCTGAACTGAATATGCTCCGTCCAGCATCACTTGTATCAGTTTCATCTCATGTTCATGAAGGTTTCTCAATTTATCCCCGATTGGCAACCACACAATATTTGCCATAAAAATTCCCCACATCGTTGCAATAAATGCCGATGCTATGTGGTGTATTAATATATTAGGGTCGCTTCCTGCGGCGGCAAGAGTTGCTATAAGCCCCATTACCGTACCTATTATTCCCATTGTCGGAGAATAGCCTCCCATCTTTATGAACAGGTTGCTGTTCTGGCTGTGTCTCTGCGAAATATAATTCGTATCTGTCTCGACAATTTTGACAATCATATCAGGGTCTGCTCCATCAATGCACAATTGGAACAGTTTCCTGAGATAAGGATGTTTTACGGAACTAAGTTTTCCGTCCAGGGCAAGAATGCCCTCTTTCCGTGCGATTATTGAAAACTCTACAATCTGGTTTATTATTTCACTTATATTATAGTTGGTCGGATTAATCGTAATATAAAAAAGCTTTGGCATTTTTGCCATCTGTTCCATAGAAGAACCTGCAAGGCCTGCAGCAAGTGTTCCTCCGAACACAATCACCATAGCGGGAAGCATTATTAATGCTCCTATTGTCCCGCCTTCCCAGATAAATGCTCCGAAAATGGCAAAAAATCCGCACAATATCCCTATCAGTGTACTTGCTTTCATTTCTAATTGCTTTCTCGTTATTGGCTAATTTTTTTTGTCAAATCATTTCTTGACTTTTTAATATAGCAATATATAATTATCACTTTAAATAATCAAATAAAGTATTAGGCAATAATTGAGCTCCCACCTTTAAAGTATATTGCAAAGCCGTGTTTGCCTTTGCGAGATTTATAGATGACTGAGCAATATCGGTATCTTCCTGTGAAGATTTAAAATCCTTGAGCCTTGTTATCTCTTCCGTCATCTGGTCGTGTATTGCCTGGAGCCTGTTCATTTTAGCTCCGTTTTTTGCCCCTGCCGCTGTTAATTTGTCATATAAGCCGGATATGCTTTTCTGCATATCGCTGAGCTGGTTAAGCTCGTCTATTGTATATCCCTGGTTGTCCTGTCTCGGAACACCGTTCTGATAAGCCATCAGATTATATAAATCTATTATAGGCTTAAATAATTCATCTCCGTTTGTACCGAATATTTCGTTCGCTTTTGTATTTATGACTTCGGTTGAAGTATTGTCTTTGTGAACTACCCGGTCATCCATATTCCCTTTGAAAACAACTTGCAAACCTGAAGGATTCGTAGCGGTCGGTGCCACAGTTATTAATTCAAACGGATTATTATTCGTCTCCGGCGGTGTAGGCTGGATTGAGCCGGGTGTTGTCTGTGTGCCGGAAAACATGTATTTGTTGTTATACTGCGAGTTGGCAGCGTTAATTAAATCCTCAAGCAAACCTTTTACATTTGTTGCAAGAGTAGCAAGGCTTTTACTCGCTCCGGCCTGTGTAGAATCAATTGCCGCCTGTCGGATATTCCCGGTAATTGTTGTCATTGATTCCAGCGTAGTACTTACTGAAGCAAGCTCGTCTATAGACTGCTGAATGTTATCCTGTATTTGTGTCTTCCTGTCTATTGCATTTGAGTAAGTTTTTATATCCCTGACTCTCTTCGGGTCATCGGAAATATTTATTATATCCTGTCCGGTTGACAATTTTGTCTGCTCATTATTCAGGTTTTCCTGGATATTATTTAAAGAAGTCAGGTATGAATTAAAAATTGAATTTTGTGTTATTCTCATCGGATTTTTCTCCCAAGCTTATTTATTTCCCAAGATTGACAATTGTTGTTAATACTTCATTTGCCATATTAACTACACGTGACGATGCCTCAAAAGCCCTCTGGAATTTTATCAGGTTTGTGGCTTCTTCATCGAGATTAACTCCAATTACCGATTCTCTCTGGTTTGTTAATTGGTCTGACACGAGCTTTGTAGTGCTGGCACCGTTGTCGGCATCTTTACCCATCTGCCCGATTTTGCCGACAAGGTCAACATAATTGCTTACAAACGGCTGGCTTTGCATTTCTGATATATTCATTGCTATCTGGCTGTTTCCCGGCGAATTGGGAGAGTCAGAAAGCGGTATATCCCTTGGATTTGATACATCTGCCGATAAATTTATTGTAGCCGCAGTCAAGCCCGAAGCATCAAAGAAGTCTCTCCCGGGAGGTGGGCCTGATGTGTCATCCAAACCATATCCCCCATTCATTTCCGAGTTTACATTCGTTACGATTGCATTCGCAAAATCGTTGAGGTTTCTCACAATTGAAAATCCGCTCCCAAGTTCATTAAGAGTATTATTGTAATGTTTCATTATACTTGCTAATTCACCCGACTGCGGAAATACGAATTTCGAATTTCCCTGCGGGTCGACAGCTTCAAGCTGGATTGTGTTCCCTGTGGTAGGGCTGTTCTGCTCATTCAGCTTTAATTGCGAGTAGGAATCCTTTGTTATGATATTGATTCCGTTAATAAAAACATTTACGCTGCCATAGTCTCCGGAAGTTACCGATACTCCGGCAATCTTCGATAATTCCTCAAGTTTTT
>DAHXMP010000208.1 GCA_027371665.1 Bacteroidota bacterium
ATTTCATTTCTTCTTCAGCTTTTATGTCCGATAAACGGTAAATTAATTTCTCCAAACTGCCGAATACAGGTTTCAGAAAAGTATTTTCTCCGTTGTATATTTTTGCCATATATTTCCCCAAAGGGGGAGTCAGGGCAATCAATAAAACAATATATAGAATAACCTGGATGATGTCAAGAATTGTCATGTTTACTTCTTTCAAAATTTTTCGGGAAAAAATAATGAGTAAAATAAATAACCTAGTAAAATTATGGATATAATTAGTGCAATTAATAAATCAGTTTCCATATTCTCTCCTCAACTAAAACCTTACTATCAATGAACCGATAATCCTGTTTTCGCTTTTTACAAGGTCAGCTTTAAAACCTGTCGGGTCGCCAATCGGAGGATTCCATCCATTAGGAGATGTAAGCCCACCGCGTCCGGAAAAATAAGGCACATTTGCCTGCCGGTGAACGTACTCGATACCCCATGTTACATGTTCGTTGGGCATATATTGAATCCCTGTCGAAAAATCCCATGCGTCGAATTGGTCCCCAGGGTTTTGTGTAAGAATACCATTCCCCGGAGGAAGTAAAGCCAGGTATCTGCCTGGATTGTGCATCATACCGCCGCCGAATGTCCATGCAAAATGTTCATCGGAGCCGACCCACAGCCGGTTGTAGAACATCCAGCTTAAAAAGTTCTGTGCGGGTTTTGAAGAATCGCCTCCGAAGGGAACAACGCCGCTGCCATTTTCAAATCCAATATCACCGGTTAATGAAAATGCTGCTTTCGGAATAAAACTTCCGGGTTTGTTACGGTAACGTATTAAAACACTGTTGTCGCTGTGGAAACGCATTCTGCCGGGTGTATTAGGTGTGTCCCACCCGACATACGCACTGGCATTCAAGGATATCCATTCTTCCGGCCTGTATATTGTCTGAAATCCCACACCTGGCTGTTCATTGAACATTCCGTAGGTTTGCCAGCCGTTGATGAGCCAATATTCCATTTTCCATTTGTCTGTTGGAAATGTCTGAACTCTCACACCTGTAAAAAACCACGGCGTATTATCTGATGTAAAAGAAGGTTGATAATTCCAGTTTTCAAAATTGTTGTACGACAATAGCCCGACATAAGATTTAAAAATCCCAACATCTACATTTATTCCATGCCACATATTGAAATGCATTCCCGCATAGCCCTCGGTTACATATCGCAGGGCTGTGTATAAATCAAATTGGCCTCTCAATGGAGTAACATCATTTCGCGGCACCCCCGTTGCACGTGTACCGAATTGAAGCATTAATCTTGCCCTTGCCCCGCTTTCCGGGTCGTGAAAGTCACCGCCTGCTTCAATATATGATATATCGAATTCATCCGAGCGGAAGGTAGCAGTCGAACCGGAATTTGTATGGTCAACAGGATGATTAAAATTGAAATTATAGTTAATATCCATTGTAACATCGCCTGTGAAGTATTTCGAATCCAATACCTGCTTATGCATTCGGCTGTTCCCCTGTAACCATGAGAAATCTCCCCATGCGAATGCCTCAGTGCCGTTTTGTTCTTTGGATTCAGTCGTTTTGGCAGTGTCTTGCTCTTTTATTTGTCCTTTTGCATACATCGCAACAAATAATAAAGCAATAAAAAAGAAAAAAAACTTCATACACGATACTCCTTTCTTCGAAAGGGCATCCATCGGCAAAAAAAAACTGCACGGGCATCCGGGCAGTTAGTTTTTCTGTCCAATGCTCTTCCATTATGCCTGCGAAGTTAGCTGACGGGCTCGGATTTGGAAGTATCCTATCTCATCGCTGAGAATACGCCCCGGAATTTGGTTCCCCCGCATTCATGCTAGTGCATGAATTTCGGCAACATTTAACAATACGTTATTTACAGCGGGT
>DAHXMP010000213.1 GCA_027371665.1 Bacteroidota bacterium
AGAATTAAAGCAGAACCTGCAAAAGCTGCATCAACATGAAGCCATATACCGTACTTTTTACAAATATCACCTATTTCCTTCAGCGGGTCAACCGACACCGAACCTGTTGTTCCTATCGTAGCAACTACACATAAAGGCTTAAAGCCGTTAATTATATCAATCTCTATGGCTTTGTCAAGTTCTTCGGGTATAAGTTCAAAATTTTCATTAACAGGTAGTTTCACAAGATTTTCTTTTCCAATACCTGCAATCTTTACTGCTTTTTCAATTGAAGAATGAGTTTCGGTTGAGCAGTAAATCCTGAAATTTTCGTTACCTGTGATTCCATTTTTGTTGATTGAAAATTCTGAAAATTTTTCTCTTGCTGTCAGAATAGAAACAAGTGTTGAAGTGGATGCAGTATCCTGAATCACCCCGGAAAACTCATTGGGTAGGTTGAGCATTTGTTTCAACCAGTTCATAACTGTTTCTTCAAGTTCTGCAGCCGCAGGTGATGTCTGCCAAATCATGCACTGTGCTCCTATGGCAGAAGTAAGCATCTCAGCAATAATAGAGGGGAAACTATTATTTGCAGGGAAATATGCGTGAAAATTCGGATGCTGCCAATGAGTAATTCCCGGCAAAATAACTTTATTGAAATCTGTCATTATTTTATCAAATGAATCGGGATTTTCCGGGGCTGTCCCGGGAAGATTTATCATGACATCTCCGGGTTTAAGGTTTGATTTGACAGGAAAACTCTCGATATATTGGAAATAGTCAGTAATCCAATCGATTATTTCATAGCCTCTTTTTCTGAACTCATCCAATTCCATGGGAAATTCCGGATTGTAAACAATATAAATATTTAAATTATGAAAAATTCTATTAATTCGAATCTAATATACTTATGACATATAGAATTTTTAATTTTATATGAAACTTTTTCCTTTTTTTGTTGTTATTACATATATATGGATGTAATAAATATAAAAACTATAAATTAATTTATTGTTTTCTGATAAAAATTATGAGGTGTATAATCCATTATCCCGCAACCAGTCTTGCGAGAGAAGAATAAGTGTATATTATAAATAAAACTGAAGAGTTTTTGGAATAAACTTTGCTCATTGAATTTTGTAGGATTAGGGATAATTAATTTATTTTTTATAAATTTTTGGGGGCTCTATGAAAAAATATTTTACTGCACTAAGAACTTTTTTATTTTTCGCATTTATTATTTTATTTATTCTTGTCGACGGTTGTCAAAAATATGATAATAATGTCAATACACCACCTGTAAGCACACAAACCGGCAACATAAACGGAACTGTATTTACAAGTGGAGGCAAAACTCTGTATGGTGCCACTATTAGCGTTGGCAATATAACTGCCTATAGTGACGAAAAAGGTGCCTATTATCTTAAGAATGTACCGGTTGGATCGAATGTTTTGGTGAATTTCAAATTGGACGGATATACTTATACACAGAAATTAATAACGGTAGTAGCCAATCGCACAGTAACCTTAGATGGTACTATAATTAATATAGGAACAACGCAAAATATAAATGCTTCGACGGGTGGTTCGGTACAGTTCAACGGGGCAAAAGTTGATTTTCCGGCAAATGCTATTGTTGACAGTAAAGGTAATGCATTTATCGGAACAGCGACAATAAAAGCAACTTATTTCGACCCATCGAGTAATGACTTCTATGGCTGTTTCCCGGGTGAATTTAAGGGTACTAGGACAAACGGCACGGAAACACCAATCGAGTCTTATGGATATATAAGCGTCCAGATTTTCAACGGTTCCGAAAAATTGCAGTTAGCATCGGGAAAGCAGGCAAATATTACAATACCCGTTTGTTCAAAATTACAGGGGAAAGAACCGCAATCAATACCACTATGGTATTACGACGAACAGGCAGGGAAGTGGATGGAGCAGGGAACTGCGACATTAAACGGCAATAATTATACAGGCACGGTGAGCCATTTTACTTTTTGGAATGCCGACAATCCGACAGAAACTTCATATCTGACAGGTAAGGTTGTTGATAACAACGGAAACCCGATTTCGTTGGCAAGGGTGTTTTCCATTGGACCCGATTATGCATGGGCTTATGGAGTAACAACGCTGGATGACGGAACATTTGTCTTACCGGTTAAAGCTGACGCAAATATTAACGTATATGCCAAATACTGGACTTATTCGAGTACAAACCAGTATTATCAATCACCAACGGCTGGACAGACATCAGACATTGGAAATATTGTCATTAATGTTGATTCGATGAATGTCGTTATGGTAATCGGAAGGATTATTGATAACACCGGACAGCCGCTTAAAGGTGTCTATGTAAAACTGTGGGATTCTGCTTACGTTAATTCCGAATATAACCCGGCATCGCATATTCCGACTGATTTAGCCGCTACGAATGCAGACGGTAATTTCAAGATGTTCGGTACAACTAACAAAAGCTATTATGTCGAGGTTGTGAGTTATTATTTCGATACTACTCAGGGTATGACAAAATTTTTCTTTACGACAGGCAACCAATATGACACAAAAGACCTCGGCGACCTGCATATAAATGTCGGTGGTGTCTGGGTTATAGGAACAGTTGTGAATTCTAACGGAATTCCTATGGCAAATATTAAATGGGCATCATCTGAAGGTATGTACCCGTATATATTCAACAATCCAAAAGACGGTATTACATCCACTGATGGAAAAGTAACCATTTGGGCGAGACCGAATATTACGATGTGGCTCAAATTGTTTACAGATGCGAATTCCAAATCCATAAATATTAATACCGGAAATATGGGCGATACGACTAATGTCGGAAATATCACGTTCCCATAAGAAACAAATCAATCGAAAATTAAATATTGTCTCGTAGAGACGCGAAACAAAGCGTCTCTACGATTTATTTTTATGATAAAAATTATGTGAGATTTATATTGGTACCCGTCCTCATGAAAAATTTAATTATACTCTTTGCATTATTTTTATTATCAAAATGTGCGTATTCACAGGCAGCCGTTACAATTGATTCGGCGGTTAAATACCAGACTATTGTAGGCTGGGGGCATGGTGGAAGCATTTTTGCCGGATGCGGAGGTTTCTGGAGTTTGCCTGATACTACTTTTGCCGATTCATTGAGTAAGGATTACTTAGATTATATCATCGACGATTTGGGCCTAACCGGAAGCAGGACATGGGAAATAGGGCCACGGATAGATGGGACAGGCATGGATAACGGTGATTGTGATTCGATTGATTGGTCGAAGTTCCAGCCGAACAGTTTCTTTCCCTGGCAATGGAAGTTATGTGTTTATTTCAAGAATCGAATTCTGGCACAAGGCTACCAGCCTTCATTTTATTCGACCACTACTTATCCCACTCTTGCTACGCTTTTTAAACCATGGGTAATGAACGACCCCGGGGAGCGGGCGCAGCAAATATGGGCAAGTGCTTTATACCTGAAAAATACATATGGAATAGATATAAATTATGCCGTCATTTTTAATGAACCTTCTGTTGCGGCTTCGATAATTGAAGATGATATTAAAGCATTGGGACCGAGGCTTCTGTCACACGGATTGAATACCAAGATTCAGTTTGCAGAGGGTGTTGCCCCTCAAACGACCTGGAATTATATACAACAGACACAGAACGATTCCGATATGTGGAATTATGTGGGGAGAATATCATATCATAATTACGGCACGGCAGACCCATACCGAAACTATATTCGTGATTTTGCCGAAACGAGGGGATTGACTGCCGCCCAGACAGAAATGAATAATCCTACTTTCGATGATTTATATAATGATTTAACTCTTGCAAATTGTTCATATTGGGAAGTTGGGTATTCTTCGGGCAACATTTTACCTACAAAGAGCGGACAAACGCAATTTACACAATCGGGTACATTTTTCCGTTTGAGGCAGGTGATGCATTATGTCAGGCCCGGAGCTGTAAGAATAGGAGCATCTTCTGCTGACAGTACCCTTCATGTTCTTGCTTTTGAAGATAAAGGTAAAATAATCACAATTATCGAGAATTTATCTTCAACAACAAAATCAGTAACAATTAATGGCTTGCCGCCTGGCTTTTATGGATTGTCGCGGTCACATTCAAGTGCCACATCGTTCCAGGAATTTGGAATTAACAATGTCGGTGAAAACGGAACATTAACAATTAATATTGACGGTAATTTATCGGTAGCGACTTTGTATCCATATTCCGGGACTAATCAGCCACCGACAATAATGACGTGGAGCTCGGATAAAGGTTACTTAGTCGGCAACCAATCAACACTCAATTTGTCTGTCATAGCTAACGACGCTGAACTCGATGACCTGACTTACAATTGGTCAGTTTATTCTCAACCGGCAGGAGCAAATGCTATAATCAGTACACCCAGTAACACGAATTCATCGGTGAGTGGATTAGTGCCGGCAGGCATTTATATTTTTAAAATTGATGTCAGCGACGGGCAAAGTGTCGTTTCAAAAAAAGTTTACTTATATAAATATGATTCAAATCCTCCGGCAATGATTGGGCAGGCGGGATTCAGATTTGCCGCACCTTATGGGCTTGTGTTTACAAATCCCGGAGACACGACTCATGCTAATATAGAGCTTCCGACTTCGTCTGCGATTTTACAGGTTGGAGTAGGAGACCTTGCAGGTTCTGATTTTACAGGGCGGGGAAAATGGACGCTTGTTAGCCAGCCTGCTGGTGCAAATGCTATTGTTGACAGCACGATTTACATTTATATAAGTATCCGTGCCCAGGTAACCGGAATGACTGTGCCTGGTGATTACGTTTTCAGAGTGGTCGTTAAAGATACACCTTATCCCGACCTGACAACGATAGTAAAATGCACTGTCCATTCGGCGAGCCAGCCACCGGTAATTTCTTCGATAACACCTCTACCATCAGTATTAATGTTACCTGAAAGCGAAACGAAGCTCACAGCAATAACAAGCGACCCTGAAGGTGACCTTTTGAGACACTGGTGGGCAATCAAGAGTGTACCTGCCGGAGCAAAGCCTGTGTTTGACCACCAGGGATTGCCTGTTTCAAACGTTAGCGGAATGACAGTCCCGGGGACTTATACTTTTACTTTGCGATGTTTCGATGACCTGCATATGACGACAAAAGACGTTAATGTAATAGTGTATCCTGCACAAAATAACACAATCACTATGTCTCCGGTTCCTCCACAATTATGCCAGGGAGTAAATTTTACCATTCAGTACCAGGCAACCGGGAGTTATTCTGCAGGAAATGTTTTCGCTGCTCAATTAAGCGATAATAACGGCACATTCTTAAGCCCTGTTTTGATTGGTGAAAATTCATCATCAAGTTCAGGAACCATAAATGCCGTAATTCCTCAAAATACGAATCCGGGTTCGCTATACAGGATACGTGTCGTAAGCTCAAATCCTTCGGTTACCGGTTCGGATAACGGTTCCAATATTTCGATAAATCCATTGCCCGTCCTGCAAATTCAGGGTTTACCTAATGCATATAAAAACTCAACCGGACACTATTCAGTTGATTATAATCCGGGAGCACATTATAAATGGTCTGTCGAAGGAGGAAGTGTTACCGGTTCGGATAACAATTATGCAGTTGATGTTCTATGGGGTGAAACAGACGCCGGAGTATTGAAAGTCGCTGAGACAACAAACGAGGGATGCATGGACTCAGTATCAATGCATATCATATTAATTATAGATGCCGTTCCTGACTTAACAACTACAGGCATATCATTGAAAGTAACACCAAATCCGGTAAGCGGAAGTGCGGAAATCGAAATCGCTTCGGATAAAGCCATGAAAGCCGACATTCAGATAGTCAATTCTTATGGAATTGTTGTTAAGAATTTTAACAATGTATTTCTCAATGACGGCACACTGAAACTCGGCTGGGATGGCATTGGTGATACAGGAGACAATGTCCCTTCAGGTATTTATATTATTAAGTTATCCGGAAAATATGGAGTGGCTGTAGCAAAAGCAGTAGTTGAGAGGTAAGGATTTAATTAATAACTGTAATTTAGTTCATATATAGCTGGATTGTTTTTTCTTTTTGTATTTGTTTATAGACTTTTGAAAATTCTTCCCACCAGAAAACGAATTCGTTCCATGCGTCGAGAAATTCATTTGATTCCGCTGGAAATTTACCCCATTTTTTAATAAGTATTGTTGATGTTTTTAAAAGTTCAATCTGACTAATTTTAGAATTGTGTTTTGAAAAAAGAATTTCAGGAATAAGTTTGATGGTAATACTAATGAAGATTAAAATATGCTTGACAGTTTTGTGAATTTGTTCCCCAACATTTTGACAGTTTTTCAGCAAACATATCAACTGGTTTGTTGAGGCAATCATTGAATCAAGCAAATAAATATTGCTTTCTATAGTTTCAGGTAAATTCAATTCATATCTTCAGTAAATTAGTTACTAAACCTAATACTATAAAAGTGCAATGATGAAATTTATTTTATTATTTATATTTTTGCAAAAATATTGTAGGAGGAGTTAAAATGATTGAACGTTATACACGACCTGAAATGGGAGCTATCTGGTCGGATGAAAATAAATATAAAATCTGGCTTGAAATTGAAATACTTGCTTGCGAAGCGATGGCAAAACTCGGGTTAGTACCCAATGATGTGGCACCAACTGTACGAAAGAAGGCTAAGATAAACGTAGCAAGAATCAATGAACTCGAAGAAACTACAAAACATGATGTAATAGCTTTTTTAACAAGTATAGAAGAATACGTCGGCAAACCTTCAAGATATATTCATTTAGGAATGACATCAAGCGATGTACTCGATACATGTTTTGCACTCCAGTGTAAACAGTCGGGGGAGTTACTTATTAATGGGCTTGAGGAACTGAAACAAGTTTTAAAGAAAAGAGCTTTAGAATTTGAAGATACCATGTGCATTGGCAGAACTCACGGTATCCATGCCGAGCCGACAACATTCGGTTTAAAACTTGCTCTTTGGTTCGATGAATGTAACCGAAACATTAACAGGATGAAAAATGCGGTAGATGAAATATCTTACGGTAAAATCAATGGAGCAGTTGGAACCTTCGAGCATTTGTCGCCAAAAGTGGAAGAGCATGTTTGTAAAAATATCGGATTGAAACCGGCTCCGATAACGACACAGGTTATTCAGCGTGACCGTCATGCGAATTTTATTTCGACAATAGCATTAACAGGTTCAATGCTCGAAAAGATAGCATTAGAAATCAGACACTTACAAAGAACAGAAGTTCGGGAAGCGGAAGAATACTTTTCTATAGGTCAAAAAGGAAGTTCCGCCATGCCGCATAAAAAAAATCCGATAGTTTCGGAAAATATATGCGGGCAGGCAAGGATACTCCGTGCTAATGCCTTTGCTGCAATGGAAAATAATGCACTATGGCATGAAAGGGATATCTCTCACTCCAGCGTCGAAAGAATCATTTTTCCCGATTCAACAATATCTTTGGACTATATTTTACATAAGACAATTAACCTTGTTGATAAACTTATTGTTTATCCGGACAGGATGTTTATGAATCTGGAAATGACAAACGGAATAATATATTCTCAGAAGGTTCTTATTGAGCTTGCAAAAAGAGGTTTGAAAAGACAAACAGCTTATGAACTCGTTCAGGCTTCTGCAATGAGAACATGGAAAGAGAATTTACCTTTTCAGGAAGCTTTGATTGAAAATAAGGAGCTCATGAAGCATTTCACAATGGAAGAACTTCAAAACCTGTTCAATCATGATGTCATTTTTAGAAATGTAGATTTTATTTTCAAAAGATGCGGAATCAAGTAAATTGAGATGAAAATATTATTACCATCAACAGGCGAAAGTCTGGAAGATTTTGTTGACAACAAATTCGGAAGGTGTGAATTTTATATTATTTATGATACAGTATCAGAAAATTTTGACATCTTCAGAAATTCAGTTTTTGATATCGAACATTCAGCTGGCTCTTCTTTAGCCCTTGCTTCAATTAATTATGGTGTTGATATTGTCATTGTTTCACGGATAGGCAGGAAGCCTTTCGACATACTAATTTCTGCAAATATCAGAATATACAAATCATCAGAACACAGCACAATACGAAATGCGATAACCAATTATCTTCTGGGAAAACTTCCGGTTTTGGGAAATAATTCACATTCTGAAGCCGTTTTTCAGCCCCATAATTTAAATTAAGGGAAAATTTAAATTAATTTCTTTATTGAGTTGATGTTGTTGGAAAAGTAGTTCCTTTACTATATCGGACGATGTCCTGGGCTGATAATCTTCTTCCGCCAATGAAACGTTTCTTATAATACGTACTTTCAAGTGACGACACAGTAACACCATATCTCGAACTGGCATGGGCAAACAAGTCATCACCCAAATAAATACCAACATGGGAAGGAAATCGCCTTGTGTATGTATGGAAAAATATCAGGTCCCCGAACTGAAGTTCATTTCTTCTAACTTTATATCCGATATTAAATTGATTTCTTGCTGTCCTGGGAAGAATCAGGTTCCCGGCTTCAACAAAAACATTTTGAACGAATGCAGAGCAGTCAATAGCTCTTTTTGAACTGCCGCCAAATCTATATGGAGTTCCAAGCCAGTTCATTATGACATTCATAATATCTTTCTTTTCGATTCCGCCCGCAGTTTCATCTCCACCTTGATAATCACCATCCATATAAGACAGCCAAAGCATTTTAAATGTTTCGATATCTACCGGAACATCATC
This sequence comes from Bacteroidota bacterium, assembly GCA_027371665.1. Classification (GTDB taxonomy): domain Bacteria; phylum Bacteroidota; class Ignavibacteria; order Kapaibacteriales; family UBA2268; genus DAHXMP01. The sequence goes on from DAHXMP010000213.1 coordinate 8,773, forward strand.
TTCCTTTTCTAATTCAGATATATTTTCTCCCTGTTCGCCTTCATAACTGTCATCGTATGGCTCCACTTGTTCGGAATCATCTGATATATTTGCAGAGGGTTTTATTAAAGAGTCGCTTGTAATTGGTTTCAATCCGGCGAGAGCGGACACCTCTTCTGAACTTGTCCTGATAATATTGATGGATAAAGCTCTTGTTTTTTTACGGTTATAATGTCTTCTTTTCTTTTTATGGTGTTTTTTCTTGTGTTTTGTTTTAACATGTGATATTTTATGGTGTTTGGTGGCCGAAAAAGCATCCTGAGAATAAAATAAAAATAAAGCTCCTATTACCGAAAGTAATAAGAATCTTACTATTATGTTATTCCTTTTTTTATCCACTATATCACCAAAATTTGTTACATTTTTTGCATTTTTGTATTTAGTAAGTGTAAATAAAAATGTACAGTGTAAAAAATTTGACATATTATTTCCTTCAAGAAACAAAATATTTTTTAATAGTAAAAACATTTTTTATTAAATGAAATATTTTTAATTTTTCTTTAACTAATAAAATTTTATTAATATTTGATTTTGAGGAATAAAATTAATGGCAAGTAATTAAAAATCAATTAAATAAAGAAAATATATTTTCATTTTTTAATGTTAATAAGAGTATTTATGTTCATTTTTTAGTTAGATTATATTCCAGCAAATTATTGAAATTTTATAAAATGTTTTAGTGGTAGGGTAAAGTTATGAAAATTAGTATTGTCCAATTTGAGCCGGTTTTTAAGGATAAAAAGATAAACTTTGATAGAATATTTAATTATTCCAAAGATATTATTTCTGATATAATTGTTTTTCCTGAGTTAGCCTTGTCAGGATATTATTTTCTTTCTAGGGATGAAGTATCTGATATGGCTGAGTCAATTACCGGAGATTTTATAAAAGACTTACAGGAATTATCCTCTTCTCAGAATAAAATAATTGTCTTAGGATTTCCTGAAAAGGAAAAAAATAATTTATATAATTCAGCAGCGATAATTTTACCTGATAAAAAGAAAACAAGCATATACAGAAAAACACATTTATTTTATAAAGAAAGGTTTTGCTTCGATTACGGCAATACAGGATTTTTTGTAATTGATTATCCTGAATGGGATATAAAAATCGGTCCGATGATATGTTACGACTGGCGTTTTCCGGAAGCTGCAAGAAGTCTTGCTTTGCAAGGGGCAGACTTAATTGTTTGCCCATCTAACTTAGTTACAAATTCCTGGCAAAATGCTTTGGCAACGAGAGCATTAGAAAATAATGTTTATGTTGCGGTTGCTAATAGAACAGGAAAGGAAATAAGGGGAGAAGAAGAATTAGTGTTTAACGGGGATTCGACTATTTACAATTATAATGGAGATATTTTATGTCGTGCCGGAAAAATAAATGATGAGATTATCGAAACTGAAATATATCCCCGGGAAACACGAAAAAAATCTTTTAATCAATTTAACGATATTTTTTCAGACCGTATGCCTGAAATGTATAAATTATAGTTAATTTTGAAATTCTTAAAAAATTTGAAAATTCATTTTGTGAGCATTAATGTTCTCTAGTATTAAAAGGGTTCACTTTGTAGGTATTGGCGGTATCGGGATGAGCGGAATAGCCGAAATCCTGATAAACCAGGGCTTCGACGTTTCGGGTTCTGATTTAGCTAATTCAGAAAATACAGACTATCTAAAATCAATAGGAGCCAAAATTTTCATAGGTCATGACGCATCAAATATTAAAGATACCGAAGTATGTGTTTATTCAAGTGCAGTCAAACCTTTACAGAATCCTGAAACTCAGGAAGCATACCGCAGGAATATCCCTGTTTTAAGAAGGGCTGAAATGCTTGCTGAAACATCGAGGCTTAATTATTGCCTTGCAGTTTCAGGAACTCACGGTAAAACCACAACAACATCAATGTGCGGTTTAATTCTTATGAAAGCTGGCTTTGACCCGACTGTAATAGTTGGAGGAAGATTGAGAGGACTTGGAGGAACAAATGCAAGATTAGGAAACGGAGAATGGACTGTTGTCGAAGCTGACGAGTTTGACCGTTCATTTCTGCAACTTCAGCCCACCGTAGCAATTATTAATAATGTTGAAGAAGAACACCTGGACATTTACAAAGATTTTGATGATTTAAGAGATACTTTTTCGGAATTTGCCAATAAAGTACCATTTTATGGATTTGTAGCCGTTGGTTTGGATGACACAGGTGTTAAGGAAGTCATATCGGATATTAAAAAGAAAGTTATCAGTTTCGGCATATCAAAACAAAGTGATATCAGAGCCGAAAATATTGTTTTTCAGGAAAGGTCATCGGAATGCCATGTATATATTTACGGTGAATTAAAGGGTTCACTGAAAGTCAACATTCCTGGATTACATAATTTAAAGAATGCTTTGGGTGCAATTGCCGTGAGCAATGGATTGGGAATTGATTTCGAACATGCAAAGGAAGCCATTGCAGAATTTACAGGTGTTTATCGCCGATTTGAGTTTAAAGGGGAAATTGACGGAGTATTGGTTGTTGATGATTATGCTCATCATCCGACAGAAATAAAAGCTACATTAGAGGCGGCAAGAAAGGGTTGGAAGAGAAGAATAATTGCCGTTTTTCAACCTCATACATACACAAGGACTCAGAACATGTATAAAGAATTCGGGAGTTCTTTTGACGATGCCGACATTGTTATAATAACAGATATCTATCCTGCAAGGGAAGAACCTATCGAGGGTGTTACAGGGAAATTAATAGCCGATGCTGCCGTTCATTACGGGCACAAGTCTGTCCATTACATACCTGATGTTGAAAATGTATATAAAGAGCTGCATGCAATGTTAAATGAAGGAGACATGTTGCTGACTATCGGTGCCGGAAATATTTTCAGGCTTGCTGACAGAATAATAAAAAGTAAATAAGATTTACAATAAATTTGTTAATTATGTGTTAAATTGCTATAACCAAATCAAAAATATAATATTTTATTTTTGTGATGAATGGCTTTCATTTAAATTAAAGTTTTACGTTGAAAAAATTTTTGGTTGAATATATATTAAGGATTTTACAATGAAAAGAAATTGTATGTCGTTCTTTTTAATTTTATTATTTTCTTCATTTACAATAAATCATTCTTATATGTATGCTGCTAAAAAGCATACTCCTAACCCCAAAAAACAATCTTTAAAATCTGAAAACAAATTCGATAATGAAGTGATTGCTACTGTGGGCAAAGAAAAGATTTCTTATGCAGATTTGGAAAGAGCATATAAAAAGAACATGAGCAGAAAGGAGACTAATTTGTATGATGTTTCCAAAGACAGTATAATGGATTTCCTGAATCTTTATCTAAATTACAGGCTAAAAGTGAACGATGCTTTAAGCAGAGGTTTTGATAAAGATTCATCTGTACTTGCTGAAATTGCTCAGAACAGAAAAGTACTTGCCGAATCATATTTTTATGAAAAAAAGCTGGTTGAACCCAAAGTTGATGAATTAATGAAATATAGAAATTACGATTACCAGATTGCCATCATTATGTTTCAACTGCCATCTACACCAAACCCGGATACTACGTCAGCTTATATAAAAGCCAAAAAAACACTTGAATTATTGAAATCAGGTGAAGATTTTGAAACTCTTGCAAGAGATTCATCTTCGGATAAAGAAACAGCAGCACGTGGCGGTTTAGTAACATCATACATAACTGCTGGGAAAGTGATACGTAACATTGAAGATGTTATTTTCAAATTAAAATCAGGTGATTTTTATCCTGACCTTGTGAGAACCAAATACGGATATTTCATTATTAAGTTAGTTAAAAAAGTTCCAAGAGTTAAGATTTTAATCCGCCACATATTAATTGCTACAAAAGATAAAACTGACCCTGCCGCTAACAGGAAAGCAGACAGTTTATTAACTTTATTACGGAATGGAGCTGATTTTGAAACTCTTGCCAGGGAAAATTCAGACGATAAAAAATCAGCCGAAAGAGGGGGATTATTAGGTGGATATTATTCCCGCTCTTCAGGTTTTGAAGAAACCGGCAGAAATTTACTCCCTGAGATAGAAGATGCAGCCTTTGCTCTTAAGGACGGGGAAATTTCCGGAAAGGTTTATTCTGAATATGGTATTCATATTTTGCGTCGTGATTCTACAAGAAATTTCGACCCTGAAAAAGACCGAAATGATTTGAAGCTTTTATATAAAAGGCAATATTTCGAAGGAGATAAATCTACATATCTGGATTCCCTGAGAAACAGGTACGGCTATTCGCTGAATAAAAACATCTACGACTCCCTTTTAGTATGTCTTGATACAAATAAAACAAACCTTGATACATCCTGGACAAAGAAAATTCCCGAATCTTTATTATCAGATGTTTTATATTCTTTCATGAATAAAAAAACAACTGTTGCTGACTTTATTGATATGATGCAGAAAAAACCCGAATTAAGAGGTTTGGGAACAAATTCGAATGGTTTAATGAGAGCCATTGACCGTATTACAAGTCCATTGGTATTCGATGCGGCGTCAAAAATCCTGGAAAAAGAGTATCCTGATTTTGCACAATTACTGAAAGAATTTAGGGACGGAATACTTCTTTTCAAAGTTGAGGACCAGGAAGTCTGGAGCAAATTAAAATTTGATACGACTTTGGCTAAGAAATACTGGGATTCAACTCAAACCAGATATAAAACAGAACCCACTTACGATATAAACGAAATTTATGTGCTTTCGGATTCTCTTGCAAAAGAATTATTCCAACAGATTAACAAGGGTGTAAATTTCGATACGCTTGCAAAACAATTCACTCAAAGAGCTGGTTACAGGGAAAAGAAAGGACATTGGGGTAAGGTTAATCCCAAGGATAATAAACTTGCCAAATTAATTGAGCAAAAATATCCCGAATATGAGAAATCAAATAAAGCATATACTAAAGCAGGGGAGAAAGGTGTGGTTCTCGAGCCAATACCATATGAAAAGGGGTACTCTATCGTTGAAATAAATTCTTTCGAGCCGGTTCGCCAAAAGACATTCGATGAAGCTATTCCTGATTTTGCTCCAGCCTTTCAGGACCAGCTCCAGAAGCATTTAACAGAGAAATGGCTCAAAGAACTTCGTAAAAAGTTCGATGTTAAAATATATTCTGACAGGTTAGATAAAATAATCAGGGAACATAAAGAAGGATAATAGATTAAATCCGGAAATATATAATTCTAAAATTCGTGTCTCTGATTTAGCGTATTAATTATTTTTTAAAGACAAAAAATGCTAAAAAAATTAATTTTATTAATATTATTGAGTGTTTGCAGCTTCAGCTATGTGTATTCACAACCAAAAGAAGGTGAAATGCTGGAGAAAATAGTTGCTGTGGTTGGTAATGAAGTGATTACACTTACTGATTTAAACTCTTCGATGATGATGTATCTTCAGGCAAGTCCACAGATGAATATCCAGGACCCCACCGAAAGAGAAAGAGTAATGGATTCATTATATAATGACCCTGATATGAGAAAAAAAGTTCTCGATGCTCTGATTAACGAAAAGCTTGTGGTTGAACAGGCAAAACAAGATTCGGTTACTATTTCAGACGATGAGGTTGAACAAAGATGGGATTATCAATTACAGCAATATGTAGCCATGTATGGTTCAGAGAAGAGAATCGAAGATATTTTCGGCATGTCAATTTCGCAAATACACAATGAAGCCCGTGATATTATCAAGAAAAAACTTCTTGCTGAAAAAATGCAGCAAATTAAATTGGCTGATGTTAAAGTAACACCAAGGGAAGTTGAAGAATTTTATAAAAACTTTAAAGATTCATTACAAAACATACCTGAAGAAGTTGAAATTTATCATCTTGTGAAATACGTGGAAGCTTCGAACAATGCAAGGGAAAAAGTGCTTGAGCTTGCAAGGAAAGTAAGGGATTCGATACTTAACGGTGGGGATTTTGCATCTTTTGCCAAAAGATACAGCGATGATAAAGCAACAGCCGATTCAGGCGGCAACCTGGGATGGTTTCCGAAGGGAAGGTTAATTAGAGAATTTGAAAAGGCGGCATTTGAACTTCAGCCGGGTCAGATTTCAGTCCCTGTTGAAACTCCTTTCGGTTTTCACATTATACAATGTATTGATAAGAATAAAGATTCGATTTTGACCAGGCATATTCTTTTTAAAATCGGCGGTTCAACCGAAGACATAGAAAAGACAAAAGATTATCTTCGTAGTTTTAAGGACAGTTTAGCTAAGGGAAAAAGTTTTGAGGACATGGCAAAACTTTATTCCGATGAGACCGAAACAAAAGGTTTCGGGGGCTTCATTATTAAGAGCCCAATATCAAAACTTCCACCTGAAATTGAAAAAGTCGTTGAAAAACTGCACGATGGGGAAATTAGCGAACCTTTGATTTATTCTTCATCGCAAAATAAAACAGCATATCATATTATTTACAGAAAGAAGACTATTCCATCGCATTTTCCTACGCTTGATAAAGATTACAATGATATTCAGGATATGGCTCTCAATTATAAGAAGATGACAATTTATCAGTCCTGGATTAACGAATTGCGTTCAAAACTTTATTGGGAAATTAAAAAATAAATTTACTATCTTAAATCAGATATTTATTATCCAAATGATATTTGAAAATCCTGACATTAAATCCGGGATATAATATTTTCTGCGGTTATTTTAATAACTCGTTTCATCGAATTTAACTTTTCCGTGAAATACCCTGTAAACAATTATCTGATACAATAGAAGAAGGGGGACTCCAATACATGCTATTATCAGCATGGCTTCCAGAGTTTTTGGGGACGAAGATGCATTAAATATTGTCAGGCTAAATTCCGGCAACGGCTTAGAAATCACCAAGTTCGGGTATATGCTTACTGCCGTAATAACGATATTAAAAACAATTATAGCACTTGATGCTATAAAAGAGCGAAAGTAATTTTGACTCTTAACGAAGGCTGGTATTACAACAATTGCCAGAACTATCATTGCAGGGAATAGAAACCATACCGGGAAAGCAATAAAATTTTTTGTTGCAACCGGATATACTATCCAGGTCCAGACACTTAATGCTAAATAAGAGACTGCAAACATATAAAGTGAAGGAGCGATACTTTCAGATATCCTTTGCTGAAAGGCACCTTCCGTTTTCACAGCAATATAAATTTTTCCGTGCATTCTTAATGCCAGTACGGCAGTAATTGCTGTAAGTACTGCGTAAGGATTTATCAAAGTGAAAAAAGTACCGGCATATTCCCTGTCTGCTGAAATTGGTATTCCAATGATAATGTTGCCAAGGCTTACGCCTAAGAGAATACATATCAAATAACTCGATAAATTAAATATAATATCCCATGATTTCTTCCAGGTTTGAGAATCAACCTTCCCTCGAAATTCAATTGAAATAACCCTTCCAATTATCATTATAAGAAATAAAATTAATGCGGTGTAAAATCCTGAGAAGATTGTAGCATATACATCGGGAAATGCAGCAAAAAGAGCGCCGCCTGCTGTTATCAGCCATACTTCATTTGCGTCCCATACAGGTCCAATTGAATTTAAAACCATTCTTCTCTCTTCATCTGTTTTTGCACTTAAATGAATCATTCCGGCTCCAAGGTCAAATCCGTCGAGAACTACGTATCCTGCAAATAGAACAGTTATGAGGATAAACCAAATAATATTTAATTCCACTTATTTCTCCTTCATTTTTTCAATATACAATTAATTACAATCAACATATTACATTATGAAAGCTGTACTATTCCTTGCTTTACTTTTTTAAGCATCAGGTAAATGAAAA
>DAHXMP010000219.1 GCA_027371665.1 Bacteroidota bacterium
CAAATAATATTTTGTCTAATTTAAAAAACTTATTTAAGCTCAGCAACCTTAATTTTATCTTTAATTTTTTCGGTCAATCTGAACCCCTTGGAACATCTTTACTAAACGCATTTATTGTCTTTGCTGCGGTTTATATAGGTGTTGGTGCTGTTATGATGCTTACTCTTTTTATTGTATCAGCAAATAAAAAAGAAAGACTCCGTGAAATGATTCGACAGGATAGGGAACAGAAAAAACAGCTCGAACAAAAAAGAGCCGAACAAGGGATTAGGCTTGAAAATCAAAACAACGATGTTTTCACCGGAGATATACGAAGAAACCAACCGGCTGTAAAAACCGAGAATACGGGTGCAACCAATCAGCAGGGACAGAATACATCAAACAGCTTTTCCGGTTCCGCTGGCGAGGACTTCGTTACACAAAACATTATGAACGATGAAATTAATAACGATGATTTATAAATATTAAAGGATTAACTGAAAAACAACATGGATGAGTCTCTGGTTTCAGCATTATGGGAAGAATTCGGCAGGTCAAAAAGCCTTAAAGTGAAACACAAGCTGATTTTAAATTATATCTGGCTTGTTAAATATGTTTTACAAATGCTGAATCTTCCTACAAATTCAATTCTTGAAGAAGAAGACTTTTTAAATATCGGAATACTCGGGTTAAATGAGTCAATAGAAAGATTTGAATTAAGCAGGGGTGTAAAATTCGAATCCTACGCTATTCCCAGAATTAAAGGTATCATTCAGGATGAATTAAGGAGGCTGGACTGGCTTTCGAGAACTGCTCGAAAAAAAGCCCAGGATTTTATCCAGGCCGGAGACCTTCTCAGAAGTGAGGAAGGAAGAGAAGTATCTTCCGAAGAAATTAGAAAAAAATTAAATTTATCGCATGATGAATACAGGTCTTATCTTGCAGCAGCAGCAGCAGCCAAAGCTTCAATCACTTTATCTGAGACTACCCAGGCACTATTAGATAACGATGAAAGAAATTATCTTGATGAAATTCCTGATTTCTCTCAGAATTCTGTTCAAAGCACCCTCGAAAATGAAGAAAGAGTCTCTTTTTTGATGAACTATCTTAAGAAACTTAATATTAAAAAAAGGTTAGTAGTCATTCTCTATTATTACGAAAATTTGACATTTAAAGAAATCGGTAAAATCCTTGATGTGTCCGAAAGCCGGGTTTGCCAAATTCACACTCAGGTTCTCGAGGATTTAAAAGTAAAAATTTCAGATTTCGAACACGTTTGATTATTGTTAATTTTTAAATTTTATTGTTTGATTTAATTTATATACATTTGTTATCAAAAAATATAAACAAGATATGATAGATTTAGCCAGATTCCTGTTTTTTGCAATATTGGGATTTTTATCCTTATTAATAGGGAATTTGTCTCTTTTATCTCAAAATCATATTCAAAAGCTAGCTATCAATCCCTTGAACAGATTGACAATTTACTTTTCAGATGTCCCGGCTGACTTTTCAACAAAACTTTCTAATGATAAGCAAAAAGTTGTTATTTTATTCAAAAATACAATGGCTTCTGATTCTGCGAGGGAAGCTCATACCTTGGGAATTATTACTGATGTATATGTTCAGCCATTTAAAAACAATACGGAAGTCAGCATTTTATTGAAGGATAAAAGAGGATATACATCTGCTCCGCTTATTTTTTCAAAGGCATTAATAACTGAAGTATTCAAGTGGGACAAACTGTCACCTGACGAAGATAATTACAGGACTGGGCTTTTGGCATTGGAAAGCGGCATAGTAACTTCTGCCAAAAACGACTTTGAAAATGCTGTGAATTCCGGAAATTCAGATGCCGCTGTTTTCCTTGGTATTTTGCAACTTCAAAACGGTGAAATCAAATCTTCGTTAAAAAATCTTTTATTTGCATTTAGGTCCCATGTGAACATTCCTGATGCTTATGCCGCTTTGTCCCAGATATTAAAAATGAATAACCGTCCATCAGAAGCAAATTCTATGGCAAAACAGTTTTACAAAATGACAGGATTAAATAGTTTTCCCCAGATTGTTGTACCTGAAGCCCCTGATTCTGCTATGTCAGAAAATAATTATGATTCCTTACTTCGGGAATTATGTTTTATTATAACAAAAGATTCCGCTGAACTTGCCGTAAAGGCAGACACTGAAAAAAAAGATTCAGTATTAAATCAGAAATTCAAAAAAGCAATTCAGTCAGATAATAAACAAAAAGAAAAAAAAGGGATTATTATCGGACTTATTGAATCACTTTTTCCCCCCGGATATGGAAATGTCATTCTGGTATTTGTATTATTAATAATTATTATTGTTCTAATTTTTATTTTCAGATACATCAAGTGGAGGAACGAACAGTTATTAAAGAAAAATACCGTAAAGAAACCTTCCGGCTATGGTCCCAATTTAAGAGGAGCAGGAAGAATTTTACCTGATCAGGAAAAAGCCGTCAATGCTTATAAAAAACCCGGGGCTATCATTGATAAAAAAATTGGCGGGAATGAACAAAAGCCTTTGAATCCAAAAATTATCAATACCGAAACCACTAATTCAGCCTCATCAGGGGAAAGCTTCGAATCCAGGTTAGAGAAAATTGCTAACGAAATTGAAGGCTCATACAAAAGTTCAGTAAATATTATTGATAACGATGTTAAAGGAGACAATTCCAAAAAACATTTGACTGCAAAGCTTGAATTAGCACTGCATTTACAAGAGGAACAACAAAAACTTAAACAAAAAAGCCTTAGGTCTATGGATGCAGATGAGATAACTGCTAACAAAGATAAATTACTCGAGGTTGCTAAAAATCTTGGCATTGGAACAAGTTCAATTTCTTTAAAAAAACAAATTTCGGATATGAAAAAAGATAAGGAGGTTATTTCTAAACTTGCAAAAAAATTTGATATCGATACTGATAAAAAAAATGAATAAACCCAACAATATTGGGCTTTGATAAATTTTGTACAATTTTTTTTTATATTATTCATCTCACATTATATTTATTAATCCGACAGTAAAAAATAACTTTATGATTTTTAAAAAGTGCGGAAATAATTTTATCAAACCTTTAACTTTAAAAAAGATTAAAGTATCTCACTTTATTCCAATTATCCTTATTGAAATTTTCATTGTTTATATGAATATTGCTTGGGCTCAAAACCAGGATGATAATTTTAATTATCCGGTTTTATACAAGTTTTCTTCTGATTTTTCAAATTATGCCTATAGGAATTATCTGTCTTACCATGGCACAGAAATTGCCCCTTCGGAAAAAAAGAAAAATATTGTTCAAAAAAATACCGAGGATGATACAACAAAATCAGATAACAAGATTACTATTAGGGACAGCCAGGATGGTGAGAGCGCATTAATTTGTCTCAGCCTTGACGATTATGATGTTAATGTAAAGATTGTTGTTTATAATTTACTGGGGAAGAAGGTCCTTGATGTTTGGAACGGAATGGCTATTGATGAGCCTTGTCCGAAAGAATATGAAATTCAGAAATCGAAATTTCCAAACGGGATGTATCTTGTTGTCGCTCAAAGTGCAAAATTCAGATTGGTAGGTAAGTTCATAGTTTCAAGATAACAATGAGTAATGATAAATTAAATATTAAATCCATTTTGGATTCTGAAAAAAAGAAAACTTTTTTTTCTACTACATTTGAATTATCTAAATCTAAAAAAAGAAAGTTTGAACTAATTTACTTTTTGATTTTTCTTTTTATTGTTTTATTAGTAAATATTTCCTATTCCCAGTCTGCCGGTGGGGGATATTCGGAATCTTATCTTCTCAGGGATATAGGTGCCAGGCCTGTAGCCATGGCAGGGGCTTACGTTGCCATATCGAATGAACCTTTCTGCCTATTCTATAATCCATCTGGTCTAAGCACACTGTCAGAAAAACCGACTTTCAATTCATCTTTTTCTTTTTTATCGTTAAACAGGACGCAATCGGCTCTTGCATGGGGACAGGAGGTTGCCGAAAATGTCGGTATTGGATTAGCTGTTAATAACTTTACAAACGCCTCCTTCACTGCGAGGGATGCTAATGGCAATTCGATTGGTTCGATGACAGACTGGCAATACGAGATTATCGGTGGTGCTGCTTATAATATTGATTTCGCCAGTATTGGATTAGGTCTGAAATACATCTCTAATGCTCTTATTGGTTCCGGTACAAAAGCTAACGGTTTTGGTTTGGATATCGGCACTAAATTTAATGTTATGGACTTATTTACTTTCGGAGCCTCAATCCAAAATGTTGCCGGTCTTATGTATTGGAACACTCAAACCAAAGAAAGAGACATTATACCTTATACCATACGTACGGGTCTCGGTTTTGAAATTGGTCTAAATGATGAAACTTACACATCACGTTCAACTATTAGCGGAGAAATGGAACAGGTTGATATACCCGCAACAAGATATATTCTTATTGGAATTGACGGAGTAATGACACAACATGAAAATGCACCATCAGTTGTTCTTGGAGTGGAAGCGGCATTACATGAAGTAATAGCTTTCAGGGGAGGGATAGAACTTGCCGGAGACGATTTGAATCAATATAAGCTATTCCCTATGAATACCTGGGGAGCAGGTGTTTCTCTCCGTCCCAGGAAGGAAGACATTGATTTACCTTTCCGATTAAATATTGACTACTCTATTTCATCCGATTTACTTTCGATTAACAGGGTGTCCCAGCATATCTCGCTTATGCTCGAGTTTTAATCGAGAGAATGATTTTAATTGAATCACAATTTTAAAAGAACTCTTAATTTATGATATTTGCACAAGCTTAAACGTGTATGTGTAGGGTCCCTTAGGAGTTCCGTCATAACTCAGGTTTGATATTTTTACAGTATATGTAATACCTGCCTGAAGATTGACAGCTTTCCACTGAATAATGTTCGGTAAACCGTAACCGTCAGTGTTATATGAAACTGAATTAATTATAAGGTTATAACCATTCTCATCTTTCATCTGAATTGTGGCATTACTGTAATCAACCTTTGCATTATTCCAAAAAACCTTGTTATCGGCTACAAGCGAGAAAGAAAGGTACCAGTCAAGCTTAAAAGCATTTAAAGGATAATCACCCTGGGGGTAAGCGACATACTCAATATTTGATTGAAAAGGCTGCCAGAAATCTAATGAGTCGAGCATAACTTTCAATGCCCCTGCCGTGAAATGTTTTCCCATACCGTTTACTTTATCAACCCTGCCATACGCAACTTCCCTCATAAACGGATTCAACAGCCATCTTCTGTGTCCGAGGTTTTCAACACCGTCATCTATCAACCAGTCTAAAATCATATCTTCCGAAAGCCATGTGTGAACGGTGGAAGCATAGCCAAACCAAAGGTTGCTTCTCTCGCATCCCAAAAATCCATCTATGGAATAACACTTTTCATCTGTAGTCGGATAATGATTCATATATTCATTTGCACAAGTAATCAATGCGGCTTTCTGAGCATATTTTTCCATATCCGGGTTATATGTTATATCCTGTAAGTTGTTTAGTGAACGGATATAATTGAGCATATCCATGACTTTGATTTTTTCATCCGATTTAAGCTGACCTTCCCAACATGTAGTTGTATCAGGCCCGCAGTCATAGAGTTTTGATAATTCTGCCGGTAATGTATTATTACAATTCGGTCCGGTAGATTCACTACAGCCCCATACAATAAAAATGAAAATTGATAATGATATAAGTATAAAAAATTTTTTCATAACATCCTCGCCGATGAATATAATGTTTCTCAATTAATATATCATTCTTATCAAACTTATAATTTTTTTTGATAAATGAAAGTCTAATTATTTATTTGAATATACAATTTTATTCAATCTTAAATCAACCACTTTCTCAGGTTTAGGAATTTTCACCTTGAATTTCCCGGTTAATTCTATGAAACCAAATTCTTCCCCATCTCCGGATGATGACCATGCAAGCCCATTGATAAAACTATCTGCCGATGAAAAATTATTTTTTATTACAAAATCTCCGGAATTATTTACAAAGCCCCATTTTTTATCCAATTTTACAACACATAAACCTTCACTGAAGTCGCCTGCTTCATCAAATAATTTATCAACGGTTGCTTTCCCTGATTTATCAATAAATCCCCAATGTATCCTGAAACTATTATCCAGCTTTCCGACGACAGCTCTTCCTTCCTTAAAAGGCCTGGCATAATCGAAAACATAATCAATTGCCGCCTTACCCTTCCTGTTGATATATCCGTACTTCCCGTTAAGTCCTACAGCACAGAGTCCTTCAGAGAAATAACCTGCTTCATCGAATTGGTAATCAATAACTATATCACCATTTTTATTTATAAATCCTATCTTGTAACGATGGTTAGTAACGGCAGCAAAACCTTCATGATACTGTGTGCCAACGCAATTCTGTAAAATCAACACATATGAACCTGTTCTGTCAATATAACCTGCCTTATCCTTATCGAGAACATAGGCGATTCCGCGAACGAAATCCGTAGCGTCATTGAATTTGCATGGCATTACCTCTTGCCCTTCTTTATTAATGTATCCGCAGGTAACATCATCGTGAGCATCGCTTGTATATTTCATTATTTCAGCCATACCGTCGGAAAAATTCATTGCCTTATCACAATCCGGCACAAAAGCGATTTCACCTTTTTGATTCAGAAAAGCTATTCTGTCTTTTCCGTTTATATTCTTTCTTACCCTGTAAAAACCTTCGCTGTAGCCGCCAACATCAAGCAACTTCTGAGGTGGGAATATCTCTTTCCCGTTGCTGTCTATGAAATGCCATTCATCCCCTGTTTTATATGCTGCAAGCGGTGTATTTGTATTATTATTACTTTGTGCAAGTATACCTGTCGTAAAAAAGACGAAAAACACAAAACAGAACCATTTAATAAATGTCATTTTTTTCCTAAATTCATTTTTGTATATAAATATTTTTACTAAACGGATGAAAGTATGTTTTATGCTTAAAATATATTTTCATAAATGTTATTATAAACATCATCAGAAAGCTAACGGTTTTAAATGTCAGCACATAATCTTTATTATCATATCTATTGTTACAAGAAAGAATTGAATCGAAAACTTTTTTGCTTAATAATTGTGATACTTAATATTAATATCTTTTTCATATTAAATTATTTTTTTAATTTTAAATTCTTAATAATTCAAAACATTATTAATACTAAAAGATTTAATCATCAGGAAAAAAATATTTTTTATTATTATTAACTTTGGAGCAACATGGACTTTAAGATAATAACAGTTGATACAAAAGATGGAGTTAAGAGATTCGTTAAGAGCCAATGGAATTTTTATAAAAATCACAAGAATTGGGTGCCTCCGCTAATTTCAGAAAGATTGAAAATTCTCGACGTAAATAAAAATCCCTTCTATAAGCATTCAAAAATTCAATTATTCACAGCTGAATCCGGCGGTAAAGTTATAGGAAGAATTGCCGCTATAATTAATGATAATCATATTATGACTCATAATGAAAATGCAGGATTTTTCGGATTCTTCGAGTGTATTAATAATCAGGATGTGGCTAATGCCTTATTAGAAACTGCCGGGAAGTGGCTTAAGGAAAAAGGAATGACTGTTATAAGAGGGCCTGAGAATCCTTCGACAAATGACGACCTCGGAGTTCTTATTAAAGGATTTGATTTTCCACCTGTACTTATGATGCCTTACAATCCTGAATATTATGCTAAGTTAATCGAAAATTCCGGTTTTGAAAAAGCAAAAGACCTTTATGCTTACCGTGTTAAACTCGAAAATTTCGTTACGGATAAAATGAAGAGGGTTCAGAACTCCCTGAGAGAAAGATATAAAATTACTATCCGTGAAGTTAATTTCAAAAATAAGGTTCAATTCAAGAAAGATGTTGATACAATAAAAGATATTTATAACAAAGCATGGGAGCCAAACTGGGGCTTCGTCAGGATGACAGAAGAAGAGTTCGATTTTCTTGCTTCCGACCTCAAACAGGTCGCCGACCCGAAATTTGCATGGATAGTAGAATCTAACGGTAAAGTTGCCGGATTCAGCCTTGCATTGCCGGATATTAATCAGAGCCTTATTTATAATAAATCCGGATATATCGTACCTGCTTTATGGCATCTGCTGACAAAAAAGAAAAAAGTTAATTGTCTCCGTATTATTGTTCTCGGTGTTTTGCCTGAATACCAGAAAACCGGCATTGATGCGGTGATGTATTATGAATTTTTGGAAAGAGGCACAAAATCTAATTACCGGCTCGGAGAAGGAGGCTGGATACTCGAGGATAATGTCATGATGAACCGTGCCTTAACTATGACAATGAACGGAGAATTATACAAGATATACAGAGTTTACGATAAAAAGCTTTAGATATTTAAAAAAATATTCTTAATAATTCTGGTTCAACCTTGACGAATTGTTATCATATATATAAAATATCTAAAAACTTAAATATAAACATTAACTGTTTACTGATTCAATCGATCAGATATGGGGTTATAAATATGAATTTCAGGTTTTTTTTATTTTTGATTTTTTCAGGAATAATTTTATTATCAGGGGGCTGCGGGAGCAATAATAATCCAACTGCTCCAATAGAAGACCCTGCAATAAACAGCCTTTCAAAAAATCACGGTGAAATAGGTTCTATAATAAATATATATGGAAAAAACTTTGGTGGTAGCCAGGGTTCGGGTTATGTTGAATTTACAGGCGCTAAGGCAACTGAAATTTCATTATGGTGCGACACTGCAATAACCGTTAAAGTTCCTGTCAATGCTAAAACCGGGAAATTACTTGTTAATGTAAACGGCAAAAACAGCAACCAGGTTGATTTCACCATAGATTCAGTTGCTTCGAGCGACCCCTATATTGAAAGTATTAGTCCATCAACATTTTCTCCCGGTGCTGAATTGACAATAATAGGCAGAAATTTCGGGGCAGGCAAAAATGCCAGTTATATTGACTTTTCCGGTGCAAGGCCAGATGAACAAACAGGTTATAAATCATGGTCTGACATTAAAATCATCGTCATTATACCTTCAAACATAACTACTAATGGACAATTATACGTATTCGTTAACGGAATAAGCAGTAATAAAGTTGATTATATTGTTAAAGGAATACCCTACATCAATAAAATAACCCCCGATTCAGCACGCATTGGAGATGTTATTACTATAAACGGAAATTATTTTGGAGATTCACAAGGCTCAGGATATGTTAATTTTGCCGGTTTTTCCGGGTCAAATTATTCATCCTGGAACAACACGCAAATAAAAGTAACAATTCCTCAAAATGTAACAACCTGTGACATCGAAGTTCGTGTTAATGGAAAAAAGTCTAATAAAGTTGCATTAAAAATATTGCCTCCAATAATACCGCCTCCATCAATTGAAAGCATTACACCGCAACATGCTGAAGCAGGTGATACTGTATCAATCAACGGGCAAAATTTCAGCGAAATAAAAGATTCAGGTTATGTAACATTTAATGGAACAAAAGCAATAGCTTATTTATCCTGGACCACAACGCTTATAAAAACCATTGTGCCCCAGGGTGCTGTCTCTGGTCCTGTTAAGGTATATTCTAACGGTCAATTGAGTAATTCCGTAAATTTTACAATTGACCAGGCAAATACCGACCCTCATATTGATTATTTAGATGCATCGTCTTCGTCTGTAGGACAAACAATTGGAATTAACGGAAGCAACTTCGGTGCTTCCCGGGATTCAAGTTTCGTTGATTTCAATGGAACAATTCCCGAATCTACAGATTATGTCTCCTGGTCGGATACCCGTATCCTTGTCAAAATACCAAACGGAGCTTCTTCCGGGCCTGTTAAAGTTGTTGTTAATGCTGTGGAAAGCAATTCGGAAAACCTGACAATTACGGTTCAAAATTATATAATTAATTGTATACTGATAAAATCTGGGAGTTTTTCAATGGGCTCTTCAACTATTGATGCCGATGGCCCACAGCACCAGGCTCAAATTACTCACGACTTCTACATGGGCAAGTATGAAGTTTCACAGCTTGAGTGGAAAACAGTTATGGATGGTGAAGAACCAAGCAAAACAAAAGATGATAAAAATCCTGTCGAACAAATCTCCTGGTACAAAGCATTAGAATTCTGCAACAGGCTTTCCAGTATGGTCGGCTTGACTCCCTGCTATACGATTAACGGAACGAATGTAACCTGCAACTGGGATGCTAACGGTTTCCGCCTTCCGACGGAAGCCGAATGGGAGTATGCCTGCAGGGCGGGAACCACCGGTTCTTATGCCGGCAACATTGATGATATTGGCTGGACTGGCGATAATTCCGGTTATTCAGTTCATAATGTCGGTTTAAAGCAGCCAAATGGATGGGGTATATATGACATTGAAGGTAATGTCCTCGAATGGTGCTGGGACTGGTATGACCCTGATTATTACAAGACAAGACCTAATCCTGACATTGACCCGGAAGGGCCTTCTTCGGCAGCTGAAAAAGTTGTTCGCGGCGGTTCATTTAAAGACCCGCAGGCAAATGCAGCATCTGCTCACCGTGATGGCAGAAATCCCGATTTCTTTGATGACAACATCGGCTTGAGAGTTGTAAGGAAAAAGTAAAGTTTTAAATTTTTAAGGTTTGAATTTTTTTTAAAATATATGATGACTTATTTTCATCATTTGAGATTATTGACTCTATTGTATTTAGTTCAATATTTATATTTTGTTCGGCTTGTCTTTCTATTTTGAGGATTTCCCTATTGATTCTTTCGGTATAATCCGAAGCTAAACGGTAAAGGTTGGTTTCTGCCATCGAAGGAATTTGTTTCCTGAAATGTTTAATAAAAGTTTTTCTGAAAAAACACATGGGAAATAAAAACCAGAGCAAATCCAGATGGAAATCGAATGCACGGCTGATGATTATATCCGGCTGTCTTATTTCTTCTATATCAATCTGCCATTCTTCATTTTCTAATTTTATTTTGAACACATCTTCAATATTCTGATTTAATCTTTCCCTGAAAATTTTTAAAAAATGAGCGTAATGCTGTTTTGCTTTTTGTAAATTTTCTATGAATTGATAATGATGCCCGTCGGAAAGAGTAAATAGTTCATTATGTAAAATTTTGTTCCCCCATTCTTCAAATTTTCTTGTCAATCTATACAAATTTCCATTCCAGCTTTTATGTTCGCTGTCAAATTCGTTAAACAACCTTTGGATTATAAATGTTCGGTAAGTCATGAGTATATTCACCAGTCCCAGCCTCGTCTGCCCAGTGTAGCTGTTTGAAATTAAGCGAAGCTCCCTAATAATGTAATCGAAATTCATCTTTTCATCGAGGATAAGAGCTTTGATTTTTTCTTTCTCGCTTTCTGCTTTCAGAGAGGCTTGGTGAGCGATTTCAAGATAATTAACAGTCTCTTTCTTTAGATTTGAGATTTTATGTTCGATAATTTTTTGCAGTTCGTTATCAATATTTTCAGCTAAAGGTTCTATTAGTTCATTTTCTATTTTTGAACGTTTGTCATTTGTACCTTTTTTTGTTGAATATTCGTAAAGAGCAAAATCCCTGTTAAATTCTTTTTTCAAGGATGAAATAATATAAACCTTAATTTTGTTCATTTGTACTTCATCGAACAGGTCAGTCTTAGTCAATAGGATGACAACTTTCGGAGTATAGTTCAGCAAATCTTTAAGTAAATTAATTTCATTTTCTGAGAGCGGCCTCTCGGAACTGATTGCTAAAATAGAAATACCCAGCTCGGGCGACCAGTTCAAAGTTGTTTCGGTGTTATGCCTGTGGTAGCTTCCTATTCCCGGTGTATCAACGAGCCTCAGCCCTTTGAATTTAACGAATGATGGAAGGGAAATATCAACGATTGCAACTTTTTTCTTATTCTCAGGATTTTTAGATTCATCAATAAAATTTGCTAATTCAGTTAATTTAATTTCGGTTTCTTTTCCATCTTCAAACTTTACAAAAGCTCTTTCTGCATCACCATAGCTGAGCCTCGTAATCACAGATGTAACGGGAATCACACCGACAGGAAGAATATCATAATCAATAAAACTGTTGATGAAAGAGCTTTTCCCAACTTTGAACTGCCCTAGAACGGCAATGTCAATTGTTTTACTATCAGACAATAATTTCTCAATCACTTCAAGCTGATGCATTAAAGATACCAAATTAAAAGAGACGATTGTTTCTTTAATAGACTCTAATTGAGAAAAATTATCCATATTAAATTATTATAGAATAAAATTTTATCTTGCTTCCTTCCCGTTTTTATGAGGATTATAAACAATAACATCAACATCGAATGTCATAATTAATCCGCCGAATTTTTCATCTTCAAAATATTTTTCAATTTGTTTTATGAATTTTTTAACTTTCTCCTTATCATCAATTATTTCGATTATTACAGGCAGGTCTGCCGACAGTTCCCAGATTTTCACTGAATGGATGACACTATTCGCTCCATAAGACAGGACACCGCGATAGACAGTGGCTCCTGCCATACCGTATTTTTTAGCTTCCATGACAATGACCTCATATAGCGGCTTATGATTAATTTTATCATAGGAGCCAATATAAATTCTTAAAACTTTTGATTTCCCTTTCATTTTATATTACCTTATAAAATAATCGACAATATTTTTTCCAATGAGGGTCATTGAGATTCCCGTAAAAATGCTCATGCCCATATAAACCATTAAGTAAAGAACTTCAGAATCATTAACAAGGCTTATAGTTTCATACGTGAAGGAAGAAAAGGTCGTAAATCCTCCGCAGATTCCGACAATCAGAAACAATTTTATTTCAGCAGACATTATGCTGCCCTTATCGAATAGACCATACAATATTCCTATTAAAAAACAACCAAGTAAATTAACAACAAGTGTTCCCAAAGGAAAGTTTGTATTTATAAATTTATGAATTATCTGTATAGTAACATATCTTGTAACACCTCCAATAAAGCTCCCAAAGCCGACTATTAATAGATCTTTAAACATAAAAAAATAACTCCTATTATAACATTAAACATTATAATAGGAGTTATCAGCTCTCGGCAATTATAGCGAACTCCATCGCAAATTTATTTACAAAATTAATCTTTTTTTTGTTTAAATCAAAATCATTCCTATTATTGATTTAGTTTTTATTTACACTAGTTATTTGTTCGCATTCACAGGCGAGCCCATCAACCTGCTTATTATGCTGAGAGAAGGTACGTGCTCGAAAATCAATTTCAAAATCACGAGGAGCGGCACAGAGAGCATCATCCCGGGTATTCCCCAAAGATAGCCCCAGAAAACCAAACCGAAAATAACCGTAACCGTATTCAATTTTAGTTGATGCCCCATTACTTTAGGCTCTATTATACTCCCGTTGATAAACAAAGCAATAAATATGCACAAAAACAGGAACAATACCGGGTTGAACGAATCGAACTGAATTATTGCCATCAGCACGGGTATGATTGTAGCTATGATTGAACCGAAAGACGGTATATAAAGGACAATGAATGTAGTAAAGCCCCAGAGCAATGCAAATTTTACTCCGAATGAGAGGCAGATTAATGTTACAACTGTTCCCGATGTAAGATTGATTAATGTTTTAATCACCATATACCTGAAAACAGATTTCTGCACTATTTCATAGTTATCAAGAAGCGTTCCGCTCGTCTCTCCTCCTACATAACGCACGTATCTTTTATACCCGGACATTCCGGACAGCAGGACGACATAATAAATTGCAAAAATCACAAAAGAGCCTGTCAGCCTGCTTATTCCCGATGCAAGGGTGCCTGCGGTCTCAGTAAACCATGCACTTGTCGGTACTGAATTCACTTGTTTATATAAATTTGTCGTTTGAATAGCCCCGCCTGTTACCTGCTCGATCCAGTTAAAAAAGTTTTCTACCTTCCACTCGAAGCGGGATACAAGATAATCTTTCTGTGAAGCTATGTCCCCTATTGTTTGAATAAGTATGTTTACGATAAGAAAAATCACACCTAATGTAATAATTGAAACAAGTGGCAGAATCAGGAACTGCGGTATTTTTATCTTTTTTAACAACATTATTAACGGCTGAAACATTATGGCGAAAAGGAAGGCCAGCACAAGCGGCAAAAGGATAGAAGATAAAACCGACAATAAATAAAAAATCAGAACGAATAAAAATATGAGCAGTATTGTTTTTACAGTTGAATCCATAGAACACCTTTAATATTTTCTCATATTACAACAGAAAAGTTAGGAGGATATTGCCTGTTATCGTCTATGCTGTCGCTGAGGCTTTTACCTGAAACGTCCTGCACACCTAAAGCCTGAATATTTTGCCCTTTATTTTTTAATCCTTCCCTCAATTTAGCGATATGTTTCATAAAAAGCTTTGTGATTTTTTCCGAACTTGTCATGATATTCAGGTTTATGTTTTCTTTTTGATAGTCACCATTGGTAACAATTTCACCGATTTCAGGCGTATTCGTAATCATAGTAAATTTTAGTCTCGGCTTCTCAGGCGGCTTGAGCACGCTCCTGCTCCTTATTATAACCTGCGATACGGAATAAGAGCCTTCGATGGGGAAAGGAATGAAAAAATAAAGAGCGGTATTGTTATTGATTGCAAGCGTATTGACAAAGTGCTGTCCTTCGATTACGCGGATAATATTTTTTGCTGCAGCCCTTGCTCCGGCATATGACTGAACCTCATCAGCTGTCTCTTTCAAAAGCATTATTTCTATTAATATCTCATATAGTGTCGAAGCTGATATATCTTCTGTAAGCTCCATCAGGAGCATTTTCAGAAGTTCACTGAAAGGAGTATTTTCAGCTTTTAATTTTTCAAACAATTTTTTCAACTTTTCAGCAATTGCTTTGGGAAGTGCCGGAATGAGCTTTTCAAGGGCTTTCAGAAGGTTTAAAATATAATTGCTGCCGTACAAAACCGGTAAAATCTTGAGTATAATCCTCGAATCCATAGGCAGGTTATTTTCGAGCATAAAAATAATTGATTTGAAAATCATGGCAGGAGGATTTTCTTTCCTGATTGATTCTTCCATTGCAGAATAAGCGTTTTCAATCAGGAGGGCTTCGTCATGCTGAATGCGGGAGCGGTGCTTTTGCATGAAAGATAGCAGTTCTATGAAAAAACGGCTTTCGGGCAAATCGAGTATTCTTAGTATTTCGCTGACGGCAAGCAAACTGCCGTTCCTGATTGAAGATACGGAGTGAATCTTTAAAACGAGGCTTGGCTCTGTTTCCTGGACTTTCAGAAAAAGGACGTCACCCTGCTTAAGTCTTCCGTGTATGAAAGCCCGCATCGTCCCTATGGGAAGCTGCACGACAGCTTCCCGGTACGACAGCACTTCGAGAACCGTTGCCTGCACTACCTCGCCGACCCTGAGCTTGACTTCCTTGGTCTTTCTCGTGTAAGGCAGCCTGTGATAATCTTTCTCCTTTTTGTTTTCAGGATTTACAGGACTAACTCCCCCGCCTTCGGTTATGCCGGATATATCAGCCATAATTTGTTTAAATGTAAATATTTACAATCTTTTAAATTTAAGCAAAATCCAAGCCAAATCAATATAAAATAAATTTGCCAATTCATGCTCTTTATTTTTGAGCCTTGATTTTTCAAAAAACATGGAAAAATTTTTGGTTCTGAAAATAATTGTTTCTTTTTGAGATTATTATTAATTTAACTGTCCCGGAAATATAAAACGGGACAAAACCCGTTATAAAATTCCGGCTGAAATTTTAGAAAATGATTTTTGTTTTTCATTTTCAATGGAAAGACGGCTAAGATGAAAAATATAATTTATAAAGCCGGTATAGATATTGGTTCTACTACTGCTAAAGCAGTTATTATAGATTCCTGTAACCAAACTGTTTTCTCGAATTACCAAAGGCATTACGGTAATATAAAAGATTCATTGCTCGAAATCTGCCTTTCTGCGAGAAAGGAACTTGGTAATGTTTCTCTCAACCTTGCAGTTACAGGCAGTGCGGGAATGGGAATTTCCGAAAAAATGGAACTACCTTTTGTCCAGGAAGTGCTTGCCGCTGCCGAGTTCACGTCGGCTTTCTATCCGGACATCAGAACACTGATCGATATTGGCGGCGAAGATTCCAAAATTATCTTTTTCAACGAGGATTCAGGGCAGGATATAAGAATGAACGGAAGCTGTGCCGGCGGCACAGGTGCTTTCATTGACCAAATGGCAACGCTCCTGAATATATCAGTTGATAAGCTCGATGAGCTCGCACTATCATCTAAGGATATTTACCCGATTGCCACAAGATGCGGAGTTTTCGCAAAGACAGATGTCCAGAACCTGCTAAGCAGGGAAATCCCTGTGCCTGATATTGCCGCCTCGATATTTCATGCAGTTGCTATTCAAATAAAAAATTCCCTTCTTCACGGTTCGGATGCAGTGCCAAAAATCATTTTTGCCGGCGGTCCCCTAACATTCATGCCTGCATTAAGAGATGCTGTAAAAAAAATCTTCGAGTTTAATGATAACGATTTGTGCCGTCTGCAAAATTCCGAATTGCTTTCTGCTTATGGTGCCGCTATCAGCACCGGCTCCGAACGAATAACGATTGAAATTGATTCTTTAATTAATAAATTGCAAAGTCCGGAAAATAACAAGAAAACATATCTCAACGGAATTGCCCCATTATTCAGGAACAATACAGAGCTATTCAACTGGAGCGAAAGCAAAAGAAAAATAAAAGCAAAGAGAACTTCTTTAAAAGAAATTGACGGCAAAGATTGTTTTATCGGCATTGATTCAGGCTCCACGACTACGAAAATAGTATTGCTCGATGAAAACGGAAAAATAGCCTTCGACTTTTATATGAACAACGCCGGTAACCCAATCGGAGCTGTAAAAGAAGGATTAAAGAAATTATCGGCAATTGCAGCGAGGCAAAACATAAAAATAAAATTTACTTCTTCAGCCGTTACGGGTTATGGCGAAGACCTGGTTCGTTCGGCATTCGGCTTGGATTTCGGAATCGTCGAAACGATTGCTCATTACAAAGCTGCAAAAGTATTCGACGAAAAAGTAACTTTTATTCTCGACATTGGCGGGCAGGACATGAAAGCGATTTTCGTTAAAGACGGAATCGTTCAGAATATCGAAGTCAATGAAGCCTGCTCATCCGGTTGCGGCTCTTTCATCGAAACATTTGCCGAATCTCTCAATTATTCCATATCTAAATTTTCGGAGATTGCCTGCACATCGCAAAAGCCCTGCGATTTGGGAACACGCTGTACGGTTTTTATGAACTCCAAGGTTAAGCAGTCGTTCAGGGAAGGGGCTTCAGCCGCGGATATTTCGGCTGGTTTGGCTTATTCGGTTATTCAAAACTGCCTGCACAAAGTTTTGAAAATTTTCGATAATTCTCTGCTTGGGGAACATATCATCGTTCAGGGCGGGACTTTCAAAAATATAGCCGTTCTCAAGGCTTTTGAAAATGTTCTTGGAAAAAAAGTTATTAATCCCGACATTTCAGAACTGATGGGTGCTTATGGTGCCGCATTGACTGCCCTCGATTATTATAAACAAGGGAAAGAACTGAAAGGCAGTTTCAGAACACTTGATAATCCCGATACTCTTGGTAACTATAACATAAAATACATTCATTGCAAAGGCTGTGATAATACATGCACAATCAGCAGGTTGAATTTCGGGAACGGGAACATTTTCAATACCGGCAACAGGTGCGAGAAGATTTACTCAAACAGCGGCAGGAAAATCGAAAAAGGCTTTAACATTCCGTCATTCAAATACGATTTGCTTTTTAACCGGAAGCTAACACCGGATAAGCCGCCAATAACAACACTATCAATTCCAAGAGTCCTGAATTTCTACGAGAACTTTCCTTTCTGGGCAAAGCTATTCGTCGAATGTGGCATCGAAATAAAATTGTCCGACAAATCGAGCGATGATATTTACGAGCTTGGCTCAGGCACTATTATGTCAGATAATATCTGCTATCCTGCAAAGCTCGTTCACGGGCATATATTGAATCTCATCGAATCCGGTGCAAAAAGAATTTTCTATCCTATGGTTACATTCGAAAAGAATGAATTTCCAGAAACGACGAATTGCTTCAACTGCCCTGTAATAACGGGCTATCCGGATGTAATAAGAAGTTCCATCGAGCCGGAGATAAAATATAATGTTATTCTCGACTCACCGAATATCAATTTCAAAAACATGGAACTCCTCGAAAAAGCCTGTTACGGCTATCTCAGGCAGTTCGGTATAAAGAAGAAAGTCTTCATTCGTGCTTTTAAGCTTGCTCTTGGGGAGCAGGATAATTTTAGGAATGAAATTCGTCAAAAAGGCAGGGAAGTAATTGAAATCGCAAGAGCTAAAAGCAAAAGACTGATTGTCCTCTCAGGCAGGCCTTACCAAATTGACCCGTTGATAAATCATGGTATTCCCGAAATGATTGCAGACTTCGGATACGATGTCCTGACCGAAGACTGCCTTCCAAACGACGAAATGCAAAAGCTCGATAACCTGCAGGTTCTGTCCCAGTGGGCTTACCCGAACAGGCTTTACAGTGCAGCAAAATGGGCAGGCAATCAAAACGATGTGGAATTTGTCCAGCTTAACAGCTTCGGCTGCGGGCCCGATACAATCGCAATTGACGAACTGAAGGATATTACGGAATCTTACGGTAAAAATTTCACGTTAATCAGGATTGATGAACTGACAAGCACAGGCTCTCTCAAACTGCGTCTCCGTTCACTTGTCGAATCAATAAAGTTAAGAAACGGGGTTCAGCCGCAGCTAATAGAAAAATGTGATAGAAAAACGACAAAGACATTTTCCATAGAAGACAAAAGAAGAACGATACTTGTCCCCAATTTCATCTAAATTATATTTTCCTGATTTTAATGCTTTCAGCATGTCGCCTATAATAAGTGTTGCCGGATAACAAATCTCGTTATTGGCATACTTTAAGCCAAGCTCGACAGATTCATGGTCCGAAGGCGGCAAAGGCTCTACTTTATATCCCATTGCCGCGAACGGGGTGGAAGTATAAGCAGAATGAAACGGTGAGAAATAGGGGACAAGTATCGTTCTTCTTTTGTCTTCTATGGAAAATGTCTTTGTCGTTTTTCTATCACATTTTTCTATTAGCTGC